>JBPYDQ010000440.1:0-6917 GCA_051986135.1 Terriglobales bacterium
CGCCTATTCCAATCTGCTATCCGATCCTCTACTGGCGGAGCTCCGCAAGAATCCCCGCATTGACGAAGTCTTAACCGCCGCCAGCGGCTGTCAGGAAGCAATCCGGACGGCAGGCAAATAATTGACCTCAGGTAGCGCGGCCCTTGCCTTCTGCCCCTTCCCCCGCCAGCGCGACAGAGGTCCCGTAGCCCGCGGCCGTCGCAGTATGTAAACTAACAAGTTCGAGAAATGGAGAAAATTTGCCTCGCATGGTGAGCGCAACCAATCTTTTTCGCATGTCCATTTTTAAAGGCGATCCCAGACCGCTCGAGAATATGGGCCGCCGTCTCTATCGGTGGAAAGCGGTCCCGATGCTTCTTCTCCTGACGCTGCTTCCGGCGTTGGCCATAAGCGCGGCCGACCCCAATCCCGAGAACCCTCTGCCCCAGGATTCGGGTGTCGCGGGATTGAAACAGATGCTGCTCAGGCTGCACACCACGGCTCGTTTGCTGCACACCACTGCCCATCCCGACGACGAAGACGGATCGATGCTGACGCTGGAATCACGGGGCAAGGGTGTCACGGCAATCCTGCTGACCCTGAACCGCGGCGAAGGCGGGCAGAATAAGGTCGGAAGCAATCTTTCCGACGTGCTGGGCGTGTTGCGTACCCTGGAGCTTACTGGGTCGGACCGCTACTACGGAGTCGAGCAACGCTTCACGAGTGTTGCTGATTTCGGTTTTTCAAAGAGTCCTGAGGAAACTTTTGAACAATGGCAGGGACACGATGTTGTTTTAAGCGACATGGTACGCGTGATCCGGACCTTTCGTCCCGATGTGATCGTCTCGCGCTTTGGCGGTACGGATCGTGACGGCCACGGCAATCATCAGGCCTCCGGCATTATTTCTAAGGAAGCGTTCCGCGCTGCCGCTGACCCCAACCGCTTCCCGGAGCAGATGAAAGCAGGTCTTTTGCCCTGGCAGGCAAAGAAGCTATACATCGATAATGTTTGCCCGTTCCGCAGCAATGAATGTGATGCCAAGAATTACACGATCCGGTTGAGCACGGGCGACGCCAATCTGGCGCTCGACGCTTCATACGCGGAGTTCGCCATGCAGGGCCTGAAGCATCAACTTTCGCAGGGCGCCGGCGGGTGGTCGTTGAACCCAGGCCCGCATTACGCCTTTTACAAGCTGATCGATTCAGTGCTGCCACCCACCACCGATAACACCGGACATGAGAAGGACTACTGGGATGGAATTGATACCAGTTTGCCGGGCTTGGCTAAGCGCCTGGGAGGTGAAGAATCGAAGGCCCCCTTCCTGCGGCCAGCGCTTGTGGAACTCGAGAAGCGGGTTGACGAAGCGACGGCAGCCGTCGGTCGCGATCCCCAGTCTGCGGCCGCTCCGCTGCTGGCAGGCCTTGAGGCGGTGCGTGCCCTGGAAAGGAAGGTTGGCAGCTCGGATCTTTCTGACGCGGCGAAAAATGCCATCATCCCGAGCTTAGCCACCAAGGAACAGCAGTTTGAGAAAGCCGCCGCCCTTGCAGTGGGCGCCGCTCTCAAGGTTACTGTGGATGCCCCACCCGCTCGGAATCCCGATGATGCCTTTATGGCCGTCCCCGAGGAGAGTTTTACGGTGACGGCCAATTTCTCGATCGCTGATAGTGCCGCCACCTTGAACCGGACAGCTCTCGATCTTCCGCCAGGCTGGACCTCGGAGGTTTTAAGCGAGGATAGAGGTGGGAACACAACTTTCCGCATTTTCGTGCCTGCTGACGCCGAATACACTCGTCCTTACTGGCATCGCGATGCCCCGGAGACTCAGAGCATCAACATAATCGACGATTCCCGCTACGTTACGCTTCCATTTCCTCCGCCCCCGGTGAGAGCGCATGCCGTCTACACCCTGAACGGAAAAACGGGAACGGTACGCGCGACTGCCATGACCAGGTACCTGGAGGAAGGCGTGGAGCGTGAGCGCGCCGTCGCGGTAGCGCCCCGGTTTTCCATCGCACTGGAGCCCACGACGGAAGTAATCAGCAGCAATCACGACGGCATAACCGAGATCACCGTGGGGGTGCGCAGCAATATCGCAACCTCCTCTAGTGCAGCCTTGCGACTGGAATTGCCAAAAGGCTGGAGCGCTGAGCCCGCCTCACAGCCGGTAGCCTTCCAGAAGGCTGGCGAGTCGAGGGAATTTCATTTCAAAGTTAGACCAGGTGACCTAGACGAAGCCCGTCACCAGCTCAACGCCGTGCTCGATTACCGGGGCAAGCCCTACACCTTGGGCTACACGGTCATTACTCGCCCGGATCTCGATGCTATCTATTACTACCAGCCTGCCATCCAGCGCGTCAGCATCGTCGATGTAAAGGTCCCGGAAGGATTGAAGGTCGGCTACATTATGGGCGCGGGCGATGATATTCCGACTGTGCTTCAGCAAATCGGCGTCGACGTAACCTCGATCCCTGCCGCGAAGCTGGCCAACGAGAACCTGAGCCAGTTCGGCACGATCGTTCTCGGTATTCGCGCCTACGATACGCAGAAAGATGTCAGCGCCTGTAACAAGAAGCTACTGGATTACGTATCTAAAGGTGGAACTCTGATCGTGCAGTATGAAACTGGGGTCAGCGATTTCAACGGCGGCCACTTCACTCCCTACCCTACACAGTTGAGTCGGGCGCGGGTATCAGTTGAACAGGCACCGGTTGAGATTCTGGCTCCTGACGATCGCGTATTTCATTATCCCAATCAGATCACCGCCAAGGATTTTGACGGCTGGGTGCAGGAGCGTGGCCTGTACTTCATGGATCGGTGGGATGATCAGTTCCGACCATTGCTCTCCAGCCATGATCCGGGGGAACCGCCCCAGAAAGGTGGTTTGCTGATTGCGCAATATGGCAAAGGCACTTATATCTACAATGCGTACGCCTTTTTCAGACAACTGCCGGCGGGCGTGCCAGGAGCGATTCGCTTGTATGTGAACCTGCTCAGCGCGGGAAAACAATAGCCGAGAGTAGGCGCGGGGTCGAATTTGACGAGACAAAATATGTAGCGTGCCTCCAACCGTCTTTGCCGGTTCTGCTAACGACCGAAATGCTTGCGGCCACCAACCCATCCACCGAGAAATCACCCGAACTGATCAGGGGAGTCGGCCTGGGCAGCGCGACTGCGCTGAACATGATCGAAATGATCGGCATCGGACCGTTCATCACCGTTCCCTTGATGATCAGCGCCTCCGGTGGGCCGCAAGCCATGTTGGGCTGGATTCTGGGGGCAGGCTTTGCTATGTGTGATGGCCTCATCTGGGCCGAACTCGGGGCTGCCATGCCCGGATCGGGCGGATCGTATCGCTACCTGAATGAGATTTACGGCCCCAAGAGTCTGGGACGCCTGATCTCTTTCCTTTATATCTGGCAGCTCTCCTTTAGCGCGCCCATGTCGATAGCCAGCGGATGTATCGGTCTGTCCGAATACGTATCCTATTTTTGGCCCCGCTTGGATCGTACCTACGCCTCGCATCACGTAAGCGTCGCCCTTCCGGTAGTGGGAACGCTCGAAGTCCGGTGGTTGCTCTCGACGGCGACATTGGTAGCCATCGCTTCCGCCTTGTTTGCGATCCTACTACTCTATCGCCGGATTACGACGATTGGCTGGATGTCCAAGCTGATGTGGGCCGTCGTGATGGGAACGCTTTTGTGGATTATTTTCGCCGGCCTCACGCATTTCAATGCTGCCCGGGCTTTCAGTTTTCCGCCCGGGGCGTTCCATCTTTCGCGTCAATTTTTTCGCGGCATGGGATCGTCCATGCTATATGCCGCCTACTTGTACTGGGGCTACTACAACGTTTGCTTCATCGGCGGCGAGGTCAAAAATCCCGGGAAGACCATCCCGCGCGCATTGCTGCTATCTATTTTGCTGGTCGCCGGTCTATACATCGTAATGAATCTCAGCATTTTGGGGGTGATTCCCTGGCAGGAACTCGATGCCGCAGCCAAGTCGAACACCGGGCTTTATACGGTTTCTGTTTTTATGCAGAGGATTTATGGGCGTCGCGCGGCCTATCTGGTAACCGTGCTCCTCATCATTGCAGCGTTTGCATCCGTCTTCTCGCTGATGTTGGGCTACTCGCGCGTGCCCTATGCGGCTGCCCGTGATGGCAACTATTTCAGAATCTTCGGCCGCGTCCATCCCGAATACCACTTCCCCCACATTTCACTGATCGCTCTTGGACTGGTAGCTAGCCTGTTCTGCTTCTTTAGTCTGGCCGATGTCATCGCCGCCCTGGTAGTCATTCGCATCACATTACAGTTTCTTGTACAAGCGATCGGCGCTATCCTGCTCCGGATTCGTCGTCCAGATTTACCACGTCCTTTTCGAATGTGGCTGTATCCCTTGCCAGCGCTGGCCGCCTCGGCTGGGTTTATTTTCGTGCTGTTTTCGCGAACCAACTCGATGTCGCAAATCCGTTATGCTGGCGTGATCCTGATAACGGGACTCATCGTTTATATGGTGCGCGCCTGGCAGAACGGCGAGTGGCCCTTTGGACAAGCCGCGGCAATCACCCCAGATAATCCTTCCGGAAGCTGACATGGCGGATTCAGTACAAATCCCGGCTCCTCACTCTGTGCCCCCACCGGCACCGACGTCCGCTCTGGCGCCTCTGCGCGAACCGCTGTTTCGCAGCCTCTGGATCGCTGCCGTGATTTCTTATACGGGCACCTGGATGCAGAACATCGGTGCGGGCTGGTTAATGACCACCTTAACCATGTCGCCCCTCATGGTGGGCTTGGTACAGGCGGCGGCAACTTTGCCGGTTTTTCTGGTGATTCTTCCCGCCGGCGCCCTGGCAGACATGGTGGACCGGCGCCGCCTGTTGCTCTTCGTGCAGACCTGGATGGTTTTCGCCTCCGGCGTCCTGGGGGTACTCACGTTGCTGGACGTGGTCACGCCTTGGGTTCTGCTCCTTCTTACATTTCTCCTCGGCTTGGGCGCAGTTATGAACGATCCTGCCTGGCAGGCAATAACTCCGGAAATTGTTTCCAACGAGCAGCATGCTTCCGCGGTCGCGTTGAATTCGGCTGGCTTCAATGTGGCGCGTGCCGTGGGTCCGGCCCTGGGTGGACTTGTTGTGGCCGCTGCCGGCTGTGGAACCACCTTCCTGCTGAATGCCCTCTCATTCTTCGGTGTAATCCTCTTTCTCTATCGCTGGAAGCGGCGACCCAACGGCCAGGTGCGCAGCGAGCGAGTTTTCGACGCAATCCAAACCGGATTTCACTACGTCAGGCAGTCTTCCGTGGTGAAATCGGTGTTAATTCGTACCGGCACATTCAGCCTCGCGGCAAGCGCCATCTGGGCATTGCTTCCGATTATTGCCCGCCCGCACGGCGCCACCGGGTATGGGCTCCTGGTGGGAAGCTTTGGCACCGGCGCTATGTGCGGGGCAGCCGTGCTCCCACGACTGAAGCGGCGGATATCTGTCGATGGCGTCGTGGCCATTAGCATCGCGGTATTCGCATTGGCGACGTTTGCCGCGGGTGCGGTGCACCAATTCGGCCCGCTCTGCCTGGTTCTGTTCACCGGCGGAACAGCGTGGATCGCCATTCTGGCGTGTCTGAACGTGGCCGCGCAGACGATGTCGCCCGACTGGGTCCGCGCGCGATGCCTATCGACATATCTTTTGGTCCTGCAGGGTGGCATGGCTCTGGGCAGTACCGCGTGGGGCGCGTTGGCGACCAGAATCGGAGTGCCCACCGCGTTGCTATGCTCGGCGCTGGTGCTCATCGCCGGCCTGTTTACGATTCGCCGCCATCGCCTGTCCGCCGGTGACGTAGCCATGGCCCCATCCGTCGTAAGAGATTAGGCTTGATTGCTCTCCCGGTGATCGCCACCCGCCCTATGTCTCGGAGAGCACGTCGAGATCGAACCACTCAGAATGAAGCCTTAACTTGACTGGTGCGGTATCCTTCCAAGCGTCCTCTCACAGGAACGTGGTGTGAAGACTCTGACGGAAGAGGAAGTTGAGGCCCGCCTCGACCCCGGGCGCTTGGTCAGCGTCATCGAAGAGGCCTTTCGCAGTCGCTATCCTTACGCTCTGATTCCCTTGCGCACGCAAATGCGACTGGCAGACGGCGTTTTCCTGATCATGCCCTGCTATGACCGACGACGGCGCGCTTTGGGAATGAAGTTAATCATGGTCCTGGACAACCCCCGCACCCCGGAACTAAAGATACAGGCCATGTACCTCCTCCTGGACGCCAACACAGGGGAGCCGATGGCGGGCATGTCGGCCGCTCATTTAACGGATCTACGCACGGCGGCTGCCTCTGCAGTTGCAACCAAGTACCTCGCTCGTGAGGACGTGCGCGTGCTGGGCATCTTCGGCACCGGCCGGCAAGCGCGCTCGCACCTTCGCCTCCTACGGCTAGCCAGAAACTTCGAACGGTTCCTGGTATCAGGGATTGACCGTGGCCAGAGCCGCGAATTCGCCCAAGAGATGGCTCGCGAACTGGGAGCTCCCGTCGAATCGGTCTACTCGCGCGCCTGCGCTGCAGAGTCTGATGTGCTCTGTACGTGCACGACTTCAACCACCCCGCTCTTTGATGGCCATTTGCTGCGTCCCGGTACCCACCTTAACTGCATCGGCGCCTTCCGGCCCGACACCCGAGAAGTAGATAGCGTTACGGTGCTACGCTCTCGAGTTGTCGTCGACACCTACGAAGGCGCATTTGCCGAAGCCGGTGATCTGCTCATCCCCATGTCCGAAGGTGTCATCACCCGAACCCATATTCTCGCTGATCTGCACGAGCTCCTCATGGGCATGAAGGTGGTTCGTCGGGATCGTGAGCAGATAACCATGTTCAAGAGTGTGGGTGTCGCTCTCGGGGACTTGGCCGCGGCTGAACTTGTCGTTGGGGAGGCCAGCTAGAAGTCGGCT
>JBPYDQ010000441.1:0-2162 GCA_051986135.1 Terriglobales bacterium
TTCGATCCGGTGCCGTCCGCAGTTACATCCACCGCTCCATCGGGAGAGACTGTTACCGCGAGCGCGCTCGTGCGCCTTGCGGGGCTGACTTAGTTTGACAAGTGGGTCCAACAGAAAGGAACGATCCAGAGGCCACAACAAACGGCCGCAGCCCCGCAAAGGAAGCCGAAAACCGAAAGCAAAGCCAGTCGGCTCCAATATTTTCCGGGCTCGTCATATCGCACGTAATTCCAGTTTGGCAGAAATCCAGTGTCCAGTGCCCGCCAAACAAACAGCAGTACAAAGTAACAGCAGTACGTCAACGCGATCGTCACGGCCACCGCAGTCGCCAAGTTGAAAGGCATTATGAGCATTCGGAGGACAGGCATGGCGCTGCCTCGGGGTCCATGCGTTTCACCGCCAAGATATTCCATCCATCGGGTGACGGCTGATAAACGTTATTCGGATTATCCAACGCGGCAAGCATTCGGGGATTCAACCACCCCATCGGGACCTTCATCGCATGCCTCCCGGATTGCCTCCCCCGGAATCGAAGTCGCAAAGCACCAGAACCGCGGGCGTGTACAAAGAGCCCGCAACTGGCATCGCGTGATTTCGAGCTGCACGCGCATCCTTAAGGCGCCCCTGATCTTTCTGGCCGGCCGCGCCCTCTCCGAGCCCCGGCGTGCCTTGCGGATCCTCTCTAGAGCCGCTCTGACGATAATATGCTCCAAGCCGCAGCCTGGGGCGCCGTCATGGACGTTGTGGTCCGCCTGCGGTGTCTAGGCCTAGGGAAGTACGAGGCGGCATTTCGCGAGCTTCCGTCCGCCCCAATCAAGCCCCGCAGCAGCGCCTCGTCGGGAACCGCCCCCGGACTGAGCGACAACTTTTCAACCTCGTCCCAATCCGGCGGCGCGCGTGAATGAGCCAAGAAGCGGCACCTTCAGGCTCACACGGCATTCAAGCAACAGTGCGAAAAATTTGCGCACCGGCCATTGACTCTGCAACGGGAAACAAGTGTCCTGGAGCAACCAGGGGCGAGGTGTTTCCGTGTGGGGCGGCTTTCTTTCCGCGATCCTGCAGGATCGCAGAAATTCATTCTTTGTCGGGCGTGTGTCAGCATCCTGCTTTGGGGGTGGTGAATGAGCTTTGACATCAGAGAGCTCATCGCCGAGCGGGAGGACCAGCGCTACGAGCTACATGCGAACCATCTCAATGAACAGATGGTCCATGTGCTCAAGACCATTGGTTTCGATAAGCGCTATCAGCGTGGTGTAGGCCAATATTTGTACGACGAACAGGGCGAGAGGTATCTCGATCTGCTCAGCGGATGGGGCGTGTTCGCGGTCGGGCGCAATCACCCGACGGTTCGCGAGGCCCTCACGGCTGTTCTCGACAGCGAATTGCCAAATCTCGTGCAGATGGGCGTGTCGGCACTTTCAGGCATTCTGGCAGAACGCCTGCTCGCATTCGTGCCTCATCTCGACAAGGTCTTCTTTTCCAATTCAAGCACCGAAGCCGTTGAATCTGCTATCAAATTTGCCCGCGCTGCGACCCGCCGCAGCGGCATTGTTTATTGCAGTCACGCTTTTCACGGGCTGACCTATGGCTCGCTGTCGTTGAACGGTGATCAGAATTTCCGGGCGGGTTTCGGTCCGCTTCTGCCTGAGTGCGTCGAGGTTCCCTTCAACGATCTTGCTGCGTTGGAGCAGGCGTTGGCTTCGCGCACGGCCGCGGCATTCTTCGTCGAGCCTATTCAGGGAAAGGGCGTCATCCTTCCGGATGATGGCTTTCTGCAAGGGGCGCTAGAACTCTGCCGAAAATACGGAACCCTGTTCGTCGCTGATGAAATCCAAACGGGCTTGGTCGCACGGGCCGGTTTCTTGCGAGCGAGCACTGGGGCATCGAGCCCGACATGGTGCTGCTCGCCAAAGCGCTCTCCGGCGGCCACGTACCGGTCGGTGCGGTGCTGACCCACAAATGGATCTTCGACAAAGTCTTCAATTCCATGGTCCGCGCGGTCGTGCATGGATCGACATTCTCAAAAAACGATCTCGCGATGGCGGCCGGGCTCGCGACGCTGCACGTGATCGAATCGGAAAGGCTGATCGAAAAATCGGCGCAACGCGGCGAACGGCTGCTGCGGTTTTTCGAGGAAGCGTCCCGCCGTCACGAACTCATCA
>JBPYDQ010000442.1:0-10263 GCA_051986135.1 Terriglobales bacterium
CCGTCCAACCGTATCGGGCAGCGTGTGGTGAGAACCTTGACCCCACTTTCATTCTGTAGCTTCTGCACCATCGCCAGTTGCTCGAATGCCTCACTCGCGAAAAGCCTTGGCCAATCGAGCACCTCCGCGCACCAGATATCGGCGGCATTCAGAATTCTGAGCCAATGTTCGGTCGTGTGCTCCTTGAGTCGCTTCGCAATTGCATGCTTAATCTGGTCGCGTCGCCTGAACCCCTCGGCTGAATCACTCACTTGCTTAAGCTCGGGCAGTTCGAGCAGGGACCCGAGCGTCGGCAGGTGTGTCATGGCCAGCGCCAAATACCCATCCGCTGTGTCGTACACACCGTACGGTGCAGCCAGGTACGCATGCGCATTACGAAAAGCGCTACGTCGGGGGGGGCGGTGCCCGTCATTCATGTGCGTCGTGAGCACCTCAAATTGGAAATCGATTAGGGCTTCGATGAGGCTGGTCTCGACGTATCCGCCTTGTCCGGTGACGCTCCGGCGAACGAGGCACGCGAGAATGCCCTCGCAAAGATTGTGTCCCGCGAGCATGTCAGCAATGGCCAATGCCATTGCCGTCGGCGGATCACCATCGTTGCCGCTCAGCCACATGATCCCGGACCGCGCTTGCGCCAGCAGATCTTGTCCGGGTCGATCACGCCATGCCTTCGCATTCCCGTAACCGCTGACCTCTCCGTAAACCATGCGCCGATTGATCTTCGAAACCGCATCGTAGCCGAAGCCCAACCGCGCCATGACCCCCGGACGAAAGTTCTGTACCATTACGTCCGCCCGCTCGATCAGCCGGCGTAATTGCTCGAGGTGCTGGGCATTTTTCAAATCGGCCGCGAAACTCTCCTTGTTGCGGTTGATAGCATGAAACAGCGTATTCTCCCCGTGGACATCGGTATCGCTCAGATAGAGCGACCGCCCCAGATCGCCTGTATCCGGGCGCTCGATCTTGACCACCCTCGCTCCCAAATCCGCAAGCCTCAGAGTGGCCAGCGCGCCCGAAAGAAACTGGCTGAAATCCAGCACCAGAATGCCCTCCAGCGGCCTGTGCATGGTTCTCAAATTACATGACTCTTGGTTCACAAGTTTCTCCCGGTTTGAGTATTGTATATATGAAGTGGTGATTTCATTAGAGAAAATATGATAGCCTAGCTTTCCTCGCAATGTCTCGAGCGCCCATCTTCCACCGCAGTCTAAAACAACCTGCCCGCAAGTCGCGTTACGCCGCCCCTGCGCTCGATAAGGGTCTCGATATCCTCGAACTCCTGGCCCACGGTTCCGAAGCGCTGACTCGTAGTGAAATAGCGCGGCGTCTGGGCCGGAGTGTTGGTGAACTTTTCAGAATGCTGGTTTGCCTCGAAGAGCGCGGCTACATCAGCGAAGTTGGACCAGAAGAACGTTATCAACTCACCTTGAAGCTGTTCGAAATAGCACATCAACATCAGCCGCTGCAGCACTTGCTTACGATTGCGCGTCCGCTAATGCAGCAAGTTGCCGACTACACCGGCCAGTCCTGCCACCTGGCGATGCCCAGCAATGGGAACATCGTTGTGGTCGCCAGCGTCGAGGCTCCGCTGCACATGGGCTTTTCAGTTCGACTCGGCGCCAACGTTGACCTGCTGAACACCGGTTCCGGCCATGTCATCCTTGCTTTTCATGGAGGAGAATACCGTGCCCATGCGCTGGCGGCGTGGCAAAGAAAAACCAAAACCCGTCTTCCGCCAGGCTTGGATCGGCATCTTGCCGCGATACGGCGACGCGGATACGAGGAGCTCGCCAGTTACCAGGTGCATGGTGTTGTGAACATAAGTTTCCCCGTACTCAATCAGCATCAAGAAGCCGTAGCCGCAATCACAGTTCCCTTTCTCGCCCGCATTGGAGACGATACCGGCCCGCCACAAGTGAAAGAGCACCTGGCGAACGCCGCGCAGAAACTCTCCCAGGCCATAGGCGGCCAAAAACCGTTACTCGCGTCTCCCGGAGCTTCGCGAACGTGACGAAGACAGAATATTTTGAAGATTACGTAATCGGAGCGCAGCGAGAAACCTCCGGCCGGACCGTTACCGAGGCCGACATTGTGATTCATGCCGGCCACAGTGGAGATTACTTCCCCCATCATGTCGATGCCCAGTTCGCGCGTAACACTTCCTTCCAGCAGCGAATCGCGCACGGCACCATGACATTCACCATAGGAATTGGTCTCACTGCTAGCCAAATTAATCCTGTGGCATTCACTTACGGCTACGACAAACTCCGCTTTCCAAGGCCGGTATTTATTTCCGACACGATTCACACACGCGTCACCGTCAAGGACAAACAGGAGGACGTGAAACGCAAGGGTTTCGGTCGAGTGATCGAAGCTTGTGAAGTTCTGAACCAGAACAGCGAGGTCGTCATGTACTGCGAGCACATCCTGCTCGTAGCCATGCGCCCGGCAAAATCAACCAAGTAAAACGGGACAATCGCAACAGAGGTCAAAGTGACCGTCACTCTAAGAGGCCTTACCTGGGATCATTCCCGCGGTTACGCTCCGCTAGTCCGAGGAGTTACCGAATACGAGAGTCACCATCCTCAAGTGAAGATCCACTGGGACCGGCGCACTCTTCGCGAGTTCGGCGAGGCGCCGATCGAGCCGTACATGCAACGATACGATCTGATCATAGTCGACCACCCATTCGTGGGATTCGCAGCCGCGCACGACGTGCTGGTGGATCTAAGTTCATGGCTTGTCGAAGCAGACAGAAAACGCTTTGCTGAAGATTCAGTTGGGCCATCCTGGGATTCCTACTGGTATCGTGGTGGGCTGTGGGCCTTTCCGATTGATGCCGCTGCTCAAGTTGCTTCCTACCGCCCCGACCTGCTATCTCAACTCTCATCCGACCCTCCCAGGACGCTCGCCTCGCTCACGCAACTGGCTAGAAATGCACGAAGAGCGGGAAAGTTCATCATCGTCCCAGCTTGTCCAACCGATGCGATCAGCTTGTTCTTCACAGTCACGTCCAGTATTGGCCATCCGATCTTGGAAGACGCAGACCCATTCGTGGAGCCGGCGGTCGGTCGCGCGGTGCTGCAGTTGCTTCATGATCTGATTGCAGTTGCTCATCCTCGCTCGGTGGAGTGGAACCCGATTCAGGTTTACGACTTCATGGTCGCGTCCTCGGAAGCAATCTATTGCCCATACGCGTTCGGTTATTCCAACTATTCGCGGGAAGGACTGCCCACAAAATTGAAATTCACCACTGCTCCAGCAGCCGGCCAGCGCGGATGCGCCGGAACCATGCTCGGCGGCACTGGGGTCGCCGTCAGCAGTGCCAGCCCATACCGGGAGCACGCAATTGCCTATGCCAAATGGCTGGTCAGCAAACAGCACCAGGCCGGCAGGTACTTCCAGGAGGGAGGACAACCCGCAAGCCTCGCCGCGTGGACCGATCCCGAAGTGAACGCCGGCTCTAGCGATTTCTTTCGTGATACCTTGCCGACTCTGGAAAGCGCCTATGTGCGCCCCCGGTTCGATGGTTTCGTACGCTTTTTCGAGTGCGCGGGAATAGAGATCAACCGCTGCCTGCGCGGACAACGTACCGATGAGCAACTGATCGGTTGGCTGAATGATCACTATGTTGCCAGCCGCAGTGCGATCCAACAGGTGCGAGCAAGGAGTACAGCGTGACTAATCCCAATCCGGATCCCGCCACCCATAACGACATTCCCATCTGGAACGCCGAAGGTTGGCTTTATGAGGAGTTCGAAGTGGGCCAGAGAGCCCGCTCCATCAGACGCACGATTTCCGAGGGCGAGAGCATGTTATTCAATGCCATCGTACTCGACATGCATCCCTATGTCGCCGATGATGTGTTCGCCAAGGATGAAGGAAAGTTCGGCCGCCGCCTGGTCGCGGGCTCCATGGTCTTCAGTCTGGGACTGGGGCTGATGGCTCACAATAATGTCCACACCTTCAGCTACGGTTATGACAAGCTTCGTTTCATCAAGCCTGTCTTCATCGGGGACACGATTTATACGATTCGCACTCATTTGGCAAAGTGGCCAAAGTACCCGAGCCTTGGCATGGTGCGCGTCTCTTACGAGGTCTTCAAGATGCCCGGAGAATTAGTCTTGTATTGCGAGCATTTGCAGACCGTCAAGTACCGCGATGCCGCCAAGGCGGCAAAGGCTAGCCCATGATGGCGGCAACCTGCTTGGCCGACCGATTGAAAGTGTGCTACACCGGCGCGGTGCACGACGTCCTTCGATCTAAAGGGTATCCAAGTCAGACGTTGCCCCACCACATTCGGCCGCTCAACCTATCTCATAAACTCGCCGGACCGGTATTCACGATTGAGGGTAAGCGTGACGACACTCTCGATGCTCATCAGAGCCTGCTTCGATGGTGCGAACTGCTGTCCACGGCTCCTTCCAAGATGGTTCTGGTGTGCCAGCCCAACGATCACACTCTGGCGCACATGGGAGAACTATCTTCGGAGGCTCTCGCTTACAAACAGGTGCTTGGCTATATCGTGGACGGCGGCTGCCGCGACTCCGCCTTTATCGAGCGCCTGGGCTTCCCGGTATTCAGTGTATATTTCACACCTGTAGATATTGTGGGCAGATGGGCCCCTACTGCGTATGGACAACCCATTACAATTGGTGAGGTGACAATTCACACCAATGATTACGCACTCGCCGATCGCGACGGAATTGTGATTATTCCTCAGAAGGTCGTGGACAATGTAGTGGCAGAAACCGAAGAGGTGTTACGAAAAGAAAACTTCGTCCGCAAAGCAATCCTCGAAGGCGTTGATCCTGTCGCCGCTTACCTGCAATACGGTAAATTTTGATGGCGTCACACCGACTTCACGCAAGTTGCGCCGCATTTATAAGAACGACGACGGGCTGATCGTGGTGTGGTTGCCACCCGGCCACAAGGACGTGGTAAAGGCCGTGAAATCTTCTGCACTCAGCGTTGTGATTGAACACAAATTCGCCGCACGATTGATTGCCAAAGGCGAGAAGATCTTCAAATGTGGAGTGTCCCTAGGTTCTGGTGCCCAAGATATCTCCGCACGCGCCCACTGGTCAATTTCGTTCCTCGATGTCTAAAGCGATACTTTGTGATTTAGCCAACCGGGTTGGATACTCGGGCGTTGTTTTTTGGCTAGGAATGCAGACGACCTTTGCAGAAACGCGCTCAGCTATATGAAAGTAGTGGTGGTGAGCACTGAGAACAAGACTACGCCGAAAACACCGGATCCGGGAGCGCACCTACGGGACATCATTCGACGAAATCGCTCGGGTGATGCTGTCGGAGTGTGCGCAGTCTGCTCGGCGCACCCGGAAGTAATCGCAACGGCGGCCGGCGAGGCGTGGGCGAACAACTCCATTTTGCATGTCGAATCAACTTCCAGTCAGGTCAATCAACACGGAGGCTATACCGGACAAACTCCGGAACAATTTGCGGGTTTTGTCCGAAGCATCACTCAGAACGCTGGCCTTTCCAGCGATCGAGTTTTGCTGGGCGGTGATCATCTGGGCCCGTTTCCCTGGCGCCGTGAACCGGTCTCACTTGCCATGCACAAAGCACATGCCCTGGTTCGGGCATGTGTGCTGGCGGGGTATCAGAAGATCCATCTCGATGCCAGCATGCCATGCAGCGATGAGTCGGCATCTGGCCTCGACGAACGAACCGTCGCAGAGCGCGCTGCCGCATTGTGCGAAACCGCCGAGAACGCGTTTCGTGAGCTCCCTGTGCATTCGCCACCCTTACTTTATGTCGTTGGGACGGAGGTACCCGCACCGGGTGGAGAATCGAGCGCCGATGAAGCCCTGTCGGTCACGCCTGCCTCACATGTGCAATCCACTTTGCGTGCTTTCCAGCAAGCCTTCGCCGAGCACGGATTGGGGAATGCGTGGGAGCGGGTGATCGGGCTGGTGGTGCAACCCGGAGTTGAGTTCGGCGAGTGGAACGTGTTTGACTACGATCGTGGCAAGGCGGCCTCGCTTAGCTTGGCGCTACCTGCAAGCCCTCAGCTCGTCTATGAGGCCCATTCGACCGATTTTCAGCTCGCGACCGGGCTCCGACAGTTAGTGGAGGATCACTTTGCGATCCTCAAGGTGGGCCCAGAATTAACATTCGCGTTCCGCGAAGCCATTTTCGCACTCTGCGCCATTGAGCATGAGATGCTGAGGACAAAAGCTGAGCAAGTTTCCCGCGTGCGCGAAGCCCTGGAAGCGGCCATGCTGCGGAATCCCAGCTACTGGCGCGATTATTACCATGGAGATGAAAATGAACTCCGCATTTCCCGCTTCTACAGCTATAGTGACCGCTGCAGATATTACTGGTTTCAGCCGGAACTGCAGGCGCGGGTCGAGCTTCTCACGAAAAATTTGAATGATTATCCACCAGCCTTGACGCTCGTGAGCCAGTATTTGCCACAAGAATATGAGGCGATCCGTGCCGGAGTTCTACGACCGCTGCCATCGCACATGATTCGGCATCACATTGCAGAAGTACTGCACAAGTACGCTAAAGCGTGTGGCCAAACATAAACCGGCTGTGTTTGTAGTCTAGTTCGAATTATTTCGTTTTGGCGAGTTCCAGCAACCCAAAATGCTCCAGTATATGGAAGGATCGGAATTGGAGCCTGCCAGGTTATCTGGTGTCGTTCCGGGCCCTGACTCCGGAAAAAGGTTACTCGAAAAAGTTGGCGCCGGCGTGCGGTCGATCACCGAGTATGGAATCTTCATGGCAGCATACCAAACGTGGTGCTTACGATCGCCGAACGATTGGAGCCACTTTGGCCGACTGATCACAGTTCCTCGTCCATTCGGTTCACGACGTCCTGACCATGTCCCGAGAAGAACTCTCATTTTAAAGCCTAATATCAAACAAAGCTTGGCCGAATGCGAAGGCTACTCCGTCAACACTTGATCAAAAAGCTGGCTGACAGCGCGATGCGCTTCCCCGATCGCCGTGCGGTGGTCCGGCGTGCCGGACAAGTCCGTATTCGCGAATGCGATTCGCCCGAACGGTGCGCCTCGCAAGATCGCCCGGGGCGGAGGACTCCCGTCGCTACCAAAGAAGAACCCCGGTTGCGGGCTTACGTATGCGTGTCCCCAGCGGTTCAGGACGATTCCGGCAATGTCCCGAGAGGCATCGAACCCAGAAGCGGAAAACATCTCGGTCAGTTGTGCACGGATCTGGCGTTCGTAATCGCGAAATGGTGTAGTCAGGAGTTGAGCGCGGCCCCAGTCTCCCTGCTGCTGAAGCGGCAGTCCATAGCGCGGGAAGAGAACCTTCAGGGTGAGCACGACGGCAGAGTCGGGACCGATCGTCTTTGTGTCGGTCGAGAACGTCGGCAGCTTTCGAACTGCGGTAAAACTGCCCAGTCCTTCAAACCACTGACATCCCGAGATGCCCAGCGTATGAAGAAACCGCCAATTGCGGAGAGCTACATTCACCATCATGCAGGGCGAACGATGGAACTGATCGTAGGCCTGCCGATGGACCGAGGGTAGATCGCGAATCACCCGCTTTGTCGTCCAACAGCCTCCCGCCATAACCACAGAACGGGCTTTGACACGATAAAGCCTGCCGGCGCGTGTATAGGCCACAACGACGGAGTTCGACGCGGATGGGTTGCCTTCATGCTGCACCCAGACGGCAGTGCTGGCCAATCGTATTCGCGCCGGCTGACCGGACCGGTCGAGCGCCTGAAAATCGATGTTGTTTCGGCAGACCGCTTCGAGCGTGTTGCCGCCGGGAATCGAGTCCGGAATAAGTGTCTTCACAATGTGCCGCGCGATTCCATCATTCCCGCCGGGAAACGAGAGCGCAGGCTCATCCATAGAGCGATCAACATCGAAGGCGTAGATGCAATAGGCGGAAACCACATCTGGCCCCGCTCCGAACCCACCGCCTTCCTCGGCCAGGAAGCTTTGAATTGTTTCCCTGCTCAAGGCGTAAGTGTCCATCAAGTAGCGCTCGATCGTGATGCGGTCCAGCTGACGCGATTTCTCATCACCGGGATAGTCAAAGGGCAAGCCCGGCTTTTGTTGTTCGTTGTACCTGAGCAGTTCAGAGCGCATCTTTTCAGAAATTGGCGCTCCTTGTAGTTTCTTCTTCCATGGATCGATCAACCACATTCCCGGTTTCTGGCCAAATTTCGCTCCAAAATAAAATCCGACAGGACCTCTCGAATCTTCGAAACTGTTTCCCAGAGGAATTTCAGAAGAAGAGCTCTTCCACTTCTGATATTCGAACTCGCGCCAGTTCAGGCCGATCAGCTCGAAAAATCTAGCCATGAAGCTGTGCGGCAGAGGCACCTGGAAATGATCTGCCCCTTGCGGTCCCATGATGCGCTGGCCATCCACGATGAATTCGTTTCGCTTGGCCTCACCGCCGAAGACCGGATGATTGTCGAGAACGAGACAGGTAGCGTTCGGGCCGGCGTATCTTTGGAAGAACAACGCGGCGGAGAGGCCGCTGACTCCTCCACCTATAACGACACAATCGAACACTTCCCGCGTGTCGATCGTGTCGGGTGGCAGTGAATCAAAGATGCCGTCGCGAATTTGGTGGCCCGCGCTCATCACTTCGAGCGTGTTGCCGTTGGAACCCGCGTAATCGCCGACGCCGCCGTAACCGGTCCAGTCGTCGCTTGCCGAGGCTAGTAGTTGCCGAGGGGTGAGCGGGCCTAGCAGTAACCCGCCAGCTGCCAGCAGGGTTGAGTTTAAGAAATCACGCCGGCAGATTGGTTGATGGAGGCCGAGCGCCCGATCATGCCTGTTTTCGTTCGACACTACACTCCTTTTCTCCAGTTCGGGTCACTGCTTTTCATCAAACCGATCGTCAGAGAACGTCGGGATCAGTGGGCTGCGGCATGCCGAACACGGAGTTTGTAATCTTCCATTCCAATCTCCGGATTGGTAAGCGCTGGATTTCTGCTTTCCCATTGTCGATGTCGAGCCAATCACCCAAGACTTGCCTGGGAACGATGTCATTGAGTACCAGACCACGCGCCCCCGGACTCCTGAAAAGCGCATGGGAAGCGCTCAGGAGGGATAGGTTTTGTTGAATCCCTCGGCAAAGGCATTCTCCGTATCGATCAAAACAATGCGGCCTTTAATCTGGTCAGCTTTGGAGTGTAATTCTTTAGGGGAAAGAGCGTCCAGGGTGACTTCGCTGGTTACTCCCCCGCCGCCCGGTGTAGAAAGCGCCCAACTGACACTTTCCATGTGTAGCCGCCGCCGAAGTGGCGAAGAAATTTTGCCCTGTGCCCAACCGCGCTCCCATCCCTGATGGTGAACTGTTTAGAGTGCACGTCTTTAATTCCGAGCGCGCGGAACTGTGCTAAGGCCCACTGTGACGCTTCTTCATAACCTTTACTGCCGGTGACCCTGGGCCCGATGTGATCACGGCAGGTTGTCCGTTGAAGTGTTGGCCAAAAATTCACTCAGAGCAGCAGCTCGCAAAAGCAGAGTTAGCAACAAAAGGGGCAGAGTCCTTAGTAGGCGGTTGATGGTTAGTTCCTTCACAGAATTGCGGGCTCCGGCTAACTTTGAGCTAGGGACTCTACAGCGGGTTTTGCAACTGCTTTGCAAGCGGCGGCCGCTCGCGGTTGCATCGACCTCTTACGGGTCGCCAACTTTTGTGGCGACAAAAACGGGTACGAAAGAAATTCTGGTGCCGGTTTAAGTCGTTTGTAATTGGTAGAGTACAACGCGCAGAAGTGGTGGAACTCTGACACACGATCAAAACCGGTGTTCCTGTGGCTGATTGTGGCTGCCTTCGCCGGACACCGAGTTTTCGACTTCTTTCGTCGCCTGCTCATTCAGAATCCCGGTGTTCCGAAGTGGTGGCGCGGGTTCTGCCTTTCGTTCGACGCACTTACCGGCGGTTTCCTTGCCACGTTGCTGATGCGACGCTCCGGATTCGCTTGGAAGGTTTGGAACGACGGCAGCAACCCTACTCTGCCCGTGGTCGTGCCAATTGCGAGCCAGCCGATGCAACTACTCAGCCAATTGGAGGTTCCTAAACTACCTTAATGATTGGTTGTGACTGAGATCACAGACATATTGACGTGCCTCGAACATAATCCGGCCCATCTGGGGATGGCCAGTTTCGTGAGACAAGCGCGAATCATAGTCAGCCGCTACGGTGGACCTGACGCTCTGCAGGTGATTGAAGAAGAGTGCCCGCAGCCCCACACCGGCGAGGTCCGGGTGCAGGTGCGGGCCGCGGGCGTGAGCTTGCCTG
>JBPYDQ010000443.1:0-2323 GCA_051986135.1 Terriglobales bacterium
TTCTGCCAAAGCTTGCCGGCAGTGTGCCTGCTTGTCCCATCGTGTACATAACGCGCGATGCGGCGTTGGTACACGCCAAACCGGCTCCGATGGCACTGTTGATGATCGCCAAAACCACGAACCACCAAGCCACTCCCCACAGCTTGTGGCCGAGGGCGAAATAGGGGTTGGGGTCGGAAGCGAACCCAGCCATATCGCTGCTACCCCAGCCGATCGCGCTTGCATAGGACGTGAACACGTAAAAGATGCCAATGGCGAGTAGCGAAAGAATCACAGCCAGACCGATGCTCTTGCCGGGTTGGCGGGCTTCCTGAGCAAGCGGCGCCGGAGCTTCGAAACCGCTCAGGGCGAGTATGGAGAAAACCAGCCCAGCGAGGATGCCACCGATGGGATGGGGCGACTGTGAAAGCCGCAGCGGCGCGATATAGGTCGAAGCCGGGCCCGGATGGGCCAGAAAGGTGATCGCCAGCGCCAGCATAATCAGCACT
The DNA here is from genome assembly GCA_051986135.1 of Terriglobales bacterium. Classification (GTDB taxonomy): domain Bacteria; phylum Acidobacteriota; class Terriglobia; order Terriglobales; family Acidobacteriaceae; genus Gp1-AA122. Next base: position 489 of record JBPYDQ010000443.1, read on the forward strand.
TCCGCGCCGCCCAGCAACGCATTGGTTCGCATCGAGACCTGAATACCGTAGTGAGTAAAGAACCAGATGATTCCGAACGTTGCCAAAGCAAAGATCCACCATGGAACACGTACGCCGAACGCGGCCTGCAGGGTGTCGGACAACAGATAGCCGAGAAAACCGCTGGATGCCGCGGGGCCGAGGATATCGTAAATAAGGTAGCTCCACGTAGCCATGAACCCGATGTGACGCCCCAACCCTCGCGTAGCAAACGAATAGTAGCCGCCGCTCGACGGCATGTACTTGGAGAACTCCGACACCGTATTGGCAATGAAACAGCAAACAACGGTGGTCAGGAGGAACGAAATTGGCATGCAGGGGCCCGCCTTGAGCGCGATGATCGGGAAGGTAAACACAACATTGGTGGCAGGCGCGATATGGGTGATGCCATGGAACACGAGTTCGGGAAGACCAAGAGAATTGCGTCGAAGCTGAGGAGCAGCTTTGGTCTCGGTCATCTCAGAGGTCAAAGTTGCAGGTCTCCTTGGTTCGGCGAACCGTGACCACCGTGCTCGGCGCCAAGCTCGCATATTTTCTTCAATCCCCACGCGATCCTGCTGCGTGCAAGGCCAATATTCCGTTAACTCTTCGAGATTTCGGATTCCGAAGCCTGTACTCCGGAGAACAGTTCAACTTGCGGCAGTGGTCGAGCCGCCAATGTACGACTTACACGCTCTCAGTAGAAGCGGGAGCAGTCATTCCTCGTTGCCGAACGGCGGCTCTTTACCCGGACATGTCACCCTAATCGCGACCTCGGTAATGCGTGGTTTCTAGCCCCTGCTGATCCATTCCGACGAACCGCTCGCCCAGAGAAGGTCGACGAATGCTTCAGTCAGCCCCGCGCGGCCTGACTCCCCGCGCGCAGTGCCAGATCGCGTGCAGTTCTCAGTTGTGCGACGGGGTCACCGGTTGGACGAAACTCCATCGCCACCATTCCTGTGTAGTTCAACTGGGCCAGCTTCCCGAAGATGTTCGCATAGTTGATTTCGCCGGTGCCGGGTTCATGTCGTCCCGGAACGTCAGCCACGTGAACCAATCCCAGGTGAGAGATGCTCTTCTCTAACTTTGCAATCAGATTGCCCGCCGAGATCTGTTCGTGGAAGAAGTCATAGAGCAATTGTACCTGCGGGCAATTGACCGCCTGAACTACCTCCAACGCTTCCGCGACCTCGGTTAAGAAGTATTGGGGATTCTCTTCCGGATCAATGGTTTCGAGAAACAGGCGAATAGGCCTGCCATTGATCGACTTGCCATGCACCAGTTCCCCTGCTGCTCGCAATGTATCAATGCAGCTTCGGTGCTGGGTCTCGCGCCGGACACCTGGAAGCCGGTTGCCCGAAAGTACGATCAGATTCGGGCAGCTAAGCCGCTCCATGATCGAGAGCGTGTGAGGCAATTCCTTCAGCAGCGCTTCACGCTGATCGGGGTTCGCGACGCCGTTTTTTAACCCAGCAGTACAATCGAACGTAATGTCGAGTTCTTTGCGTTTCGCATCGACTAGTTTGAAATCTTCTTCCGTCCAGTCGTCGTACTCTCCAACAAGTTCGACATTACGGTATCCTGCGTCCGCAATCTTCTCAAGGCGCTGCGTAAAAGGTAAGTCCGTGAAGACGGTCCAGAGCATTACTGACAGATCAAAAGGTACTCTTGAGCCTTGGTCGTTTGTCGTGCCCGACTCGGAGAACAGATTCGATATCCGAGTCAACTCGCAAGTCCCCAAAATCGTCGTTGGGAGCACAGCATTAAAGGCTCTTCGATTCATCGAACACACTGGAGAATCTCCTATCCGTTTAGTC
>JBPYDQ010000444.1:0-12410 GCA_051986135.1 Terriglobales bacterium
TTGCGATGACGTTCGGGCAGATGCCTCCTCCCGGATAGAAAGTGTAGTGGACGTAATACTTGCGCATCGCCGGAGTTTATCCGCGGGAACTAGCCTGGCAAATACAAAGTGCTCTACCCCGCCCCTCGTGCAGATCACATCACCTGATGCAAGCATCTCTGGCCGTCGAACGTGAAGTGCCGTTAGGGGTGCTCATTGCGTTCACCTACATCGCCACCTGGGGCCGGCATCAGTTGGTATCGCAGAACATTACTCCGTCGGTACAGGAATGTCAGCAGGGGGGTACCGGACCAGCAATGGATCGGTCAATGAAGTCAATTACCAGTATGCATCTAGTGGGTGGTCAACGAAAACCAGTTTGTCGCGAGCGTTCGCAGGTCTTTCCATAATGGTTTCGCGGTGTTTGGACGTTATGAATACAGCCGCGCCTTCGGCGATACCGACGTAGTTAACACGTTTCACGCAAGTCAATACAACCTGCAAGCCGAGCACGGACGCACTGCTACTGACATTCGGCACACGGTCGTGCTCGGAGGATCGTTCTTGGGTCCATGTGGCACTAGCCTTAACCCCTTTCTCATAGTGCGCTCGGGTGCACCCTTCAATATCACGACTGGGCACGATAACAATGGGGACACTCTTTCCATTGATCGGCCGGCCTTCGCTAGCAGTTCCGAGCAAGCGGGCGCGATCGTTTCGCCCTTTGGCTTGTTCAACCCCAATCCCAGCGCTGGCGCCGTCATTATTCCGCATAACTACGGTAAAGGCCCTGGTTTTGCCATGCTGAATCTGCGGTTCAGTCGTACGTTCGGATTTGGCGCAGTGCATGGGAATGCGCAGATGGAATCATCCACCCCGTCTGCGCCAGGCGCTCTAGCGAGACGGCTTTTTCGCGCTCCCAGCGAAGTACACGCTACAACTTGACGCTCGCAATTATGGTGCGGAACCAGTTCAACGACACCAACGCGGGTCTACCAATTGGGAATCTCAGTCCGCCCTTTTTTTGGACGATCTAATTGGCTGGCGTCCACCGCGGGTCCCGGCGACATTGCTTACGACAACAATCGACGCATACAGTTCCAATTTCGCTTTGACTTCTAAAAGTCAGACGGCATCGCGCCGTGCAACCGGTGTGTCATGGGGCTAGCTAGCCGTTGCTTAACTGGTTGTTTCAACAAACCCCAACGGGTTGTGGTGAAGTCCTTTTCGTATCTTCCGGTGAGAGCCGGGGAGCGTGCCCCCAAGGCCAAGCAACGTCTGAAAGGCAGCCATCAGTTGACGCCCACCATTGTGCCGAAAGCAGAACTCATCCAAGTAGACCTGAAGCTGCCTCTTGCTGACAGCGTGGTACGTGCCGACCAGCCACTGCCGGAGGTTGCCGATTTTTGAAAGTAGGGACCGGACAAGGTTTCAGAGGTCGGTTGTAAGCCCTTTGTTTGAATGATGCAACTTGTCTCAGGTTTTACTCATACGATAGTAGTTCCGCATGTATTCGAAGCGAGTAGCGCGGTCCTTACTCTTCTATAATGTACGCGAAGAGCTGAATATCTAATGTGAGGAGGCAAACGTCGATACGCAATTTCCGGCGGCCCATTTAGGGCGGGGGCCGTCGGAGCCGAGAAGCTGCGATTCTCAACGCCCTCAATTCTTCATCGCTTCGGGTCTCGAGCCGCAAAGAACAAATCACTGCTGGTATGCGCCGATGTTGATCTGCCCATTGGCATTGACTCGCAGATTGCCGGCGAAATCCAGTATGCCAACAACGGTCGGACCCAGGTTGGTGCCTCCGTTCACTGCCGGCGACGAGGACGCGACGTCCAAATTCGGCGGCAGAGTCGCTATGTTGCCGAACTGAGGATCGGCGAATGGAGACTGTGCATCCTGTCCTGATGCAGCCTGGTAATTGGAATAGCTGATAATGAACTTACCCTGCCAGTTCCAGGCGCTGCTGGCCGCGCCCACCGTCGCGAAGTAAAGATTGAAGTTGAGGGTGGCAGGATTCAGCACGCTCGATGTGAAATCGTTGATCAGCTCGTTTGTTGGGCCTGCATACATGATGTTGTTAAAGATGGAATTATTGGTAGCGTTGTATTGTATCTGGAGCTCGCCGGCAGCCCCTTTCGCGGTGCCATCGGCCCACAGCGTGTTGTTGACAATCGTGCAGTGGTCGGTCCCGCCCACTTTGCTGGAGAATCCGCCGATCGACAGGCCGACAAATTGGGCGTGGTAGATGACGTTGTTGCGGACGATTACGAAGCTTGAGACATGACCGGCGTGTTCGCTCGCAACCTCGATGGGGATGTCGGAATCGTGAATCAGGTTGCGTTCGATAATCACCCGCGTGCAGCCGTCGCAATATTGCCCGTTGGCGCCCAGCTTGCCATGGTAAACGGGATTGTTTGCCGCAGTAATGTTGAAAATGGTGTTTTGAAAGTCCCAGCCGTCCCGAGCCTGGTCGAAGCTCACATTGGGCGAAACCCCCTCGAAGCCAATGTTGTCGATGCCAATGTTGTCGTTGTCGTGCACTAGGTTCTTGGTCACGGCAAAAAACTGGACGTTGCCATCGAGCGACATGTTCTCGCTGCAGCCGGTGGTGTTGTGATCGAGTTCATTGCCGCTGATCGTAATATTGTTGATGGAAGCGGGTGCCTGAGTGCCGTAGATTACCATAGCCAATGCATTGGCGCTGCTACAGGTGCCCAGCGTCTGGACAATGTTGTGGATGTGGTTGTTCAGAATCTCTATGTTGCTGCCTGACCCTTCGAAGTCAATTCCCACGGGCACGGCGCCATTTATCGAGCTCTGGAAATTCCGGATCTCGAATCCCTGGATGACTATGTAGCTGTTGGTTCTGAGCGTGAACAAGCCGAATTGCTGGCCCTTGGCAACATTTATGCCGGTGCCGTCAAGAACGGCGGTTTGGCCTGGAGCGCTCTCGAAGGTGATGTATCCCGCAGTAGCGTTTCCGGAGCCGGGAATGGTGACGCTCTCGTTGTATACACCGCCCATCACCTGCACGGTGTCTCCCGGATGGACCGTGTTCGCCGCGTGTTGAATGGTCCGCCAGGGCGCGCTGGAGGTACCTGCGTTGGCGTCGTTCCCGCTTGTGGACACGAAAAACGTCGTACCTGACCTTGAGGGCATCTGAAGCGTCACGGTGGCCGAAGCGGACTGCGTCGGGTCTGCTTGCGAGACGGCTGTAACCGACACGGTGGCGGGGTTCGACACGGCTGCCGGACCTAGATAAAGGGCCTCACTCGACGTTCCCGGAATCGTCGTCGAAATTAGGCCAACACTAGAGTTGCCACCCACTACCCCATCGACCTGCCATGAGACTGCTGTATTCGTCGTGCCGGAGACCGTTGCGGTGAACGGCTGAGTAGCAAGCGTTGCGAGTGTCGCGGTGGCTGGGGAAATGGTGACGGTTACTTGCGCATGAAGAGCACCGCCGAACTCTCCAGTCAGGAGGAATAGAGAGGCCAGCGCAAGGCGAATGGTTCTGCCTGAATGCACTTCCGAGTTGTTCCAAAAACTTGCCCGTTTCATGTCGTTCACCTCATGCGAACCGAAGATGTTTCGAAACGTTTCTTATTCTTTCTGTACCTTTCGGGCGGTGAAAAGATTCCACTGCCACTGCGCTTTGTCAAGCGAATTCGCTATCAGACTCAGCAGCTACTCAGAATCTTCAAGCGGCAATAGAGTTCATTATTCGCACGCGCACGAAAGTTGAGCGCCACTGTCTTGCACACATCCGTAGACCTTTTCCCTGACCAGAAATGCGGTTGCTCCTGGGCAAGGATCACCGACAAGCGAGTAAGATTTTCTCCACTCCCGCGAACCGGTTTTTGCGGAGCCTATAAGAAGGACGAACTGGGCCAGGACTGTGCGAGAGCTTTTCGGCAGGTTTTTGGCGCGGATTCCTTTCACGTCCGATTTGCTGTCCCAATTCTCCAGAATAAGGTGCATTGGCTGCGTTTATGTGCGCCCGAAAACAGAGGAGTTCGTCCGGAGCGACTGACCGCAAACATTTTGGGATCGGTTGGTCACATAGGCCCGTTATCCAGAGTGATCGTGATCGATTCTCACCGACTTCTCAGGTCTAACTGCCGTCAGGCTGAAATGAGTTTCCGGAATCATTTTCGTTAGAAGTTCTCGACCATCGAGACATTGTTTGTGTTGATGTATTCAAGGAAAGCCAAGTGGTGGCTGTCAGGTGGCGGGATGGCGTACGCGTCGTAGCTCGCGAAGGTTTGGCACAAGTGGACGCGTGTCGTGGTGGATCTACAAAGGAAACAGTGCTCATTGCCGCTGATCGTCTAGCCACATACCGACCCATGCCGTCCGCAGCCCATTCGAATCGACTGAAACGCCTAGCTCGCCGCGGACAGAGATATCTTTTGGGGTACCATTGTGCGAAGGCACAATTCTGATATGCATTGGGGTGCCTTGCAGCATCGTAATAGCACGCGCGAGCCGTCGGGAGAAATGTCCCAGTTGGAGTTCGCAACATAGGGCCGAACGCGATTTCATGCGTTGCGAGTCCTGTCCCTTGCCGCGTAATAGGATCAAGAGCATAAAACACGAGTTGCCGATTTTCCCACTCGCTCAGGGTCCACATACTCACGGCAGACTTGAGACAGCGAAAATCTGAAGCCTGAACGTCGATCAGCACCATCGCATCTTCTCTCTGATAGACGCTCACACTGACTTCCTAGCCGGTCGCACCATCGACGAACTTGATGGAGTCAATCTCATTCATTGGCTGACCTCCCTCCCGCAAAGAAGGCCCAATAAAGAATTAAAGAATGTTGGATGAGATTAACCGTCGAAACTGCGGCTTCGTCAAATCTCGCGTCAAGCTACCACGCGCTAGCCGCACGTATTCACTCGCGTGGATGTGACTGGATTCACTGTTCATAGTGATTGAAGTCACGAAGATAGCGTTTCTTGTTGTGTCCTTGTAACGCCGGTGCTACATGTACGAAAAAGCCTCTTCGTCTGGGCCGGGACAGCCCTAGAACGTCGCCGAAAAACACAAGGAATGGAAGGAGAACTCCGATGAAACGGGTTTTGTTACTCGCACTGTTCGGCGCCGTGCTCGTTTTGTCGATCACCGGTAGAGATCCGAGCATGGCAGCGGTTCCCCAGGTATCCAACCCAGCGGACATGCAGCCGCCAGTTCCCGGTTCAGGCGCGGGTTATGACTTGATCGCCTGGAGCGAACTTGGAATGCATTGCATCGACGGCAAGGACTATTCAGTTTTCTCAGTCCTGCCACCCTACAACATCATTCACGCACAGCTTGTCCAGAAAACGGAGCCGCCTACCATCATCACAACGGGCGTTAACATTACCTATCAGGCCACTGCAGACACAAAGGGCTCGATTAATAGTTCCAGCAGTGGCAAGACGAACTTCTGGAATTACGTATACACGCTGGTCCTGGCGAATGTGCCGCCCGAAACTGGCCTTGCGGGATACAAAACGCAAAGCAGGACACCGAACAAACTAACCTACAACACCAAGGAAGGTTACTGGGAAGCTGTTGGAATTCCCACGGTTCCTTACGACAACAAGAAATTGTTCAATCCGTACCCGATGGCAATCCTTACGGCCAAGGATTCCCTGGGCGTGGTGCTCGCCACGGCGAAGATCGTCCTGTCCGTGAGCGACGAGATGAGCTGCAAAAACTGCCACGCCTCCGGTAAGGACAAAGCGGCGGAACCAGCCAGTGGCTGGGTGTACAACTCAGATCCGCTGAAAGACCCAAAACTCAACATTCTGAAAAAGCACGATGACAGGTGGCCGATTTCCAAATACCTAACGCAGTTGGAGGCGAAAGGATACACCTACCAGTCCAGCCTGTACGAAACTGCGATTTCAGGGACAGCCGTTTTGTGCTCGGCTTGCCACAGCGACAATGCGCTCTCGGAGTCAGGTCTGAGTGGAATCAATTCACTCTCGCGAGACATGCACAACCTGCACGGTCCACAAGTGAACCCCGCAACCGGAATCACTCTGGACAAGACCACGAACGACTTGAGCTCCTGCTATCTGTGCCATCCGGGTCCTACCACGCTGTGCAAGCGCGGCGCGATGAATAAACGGACTTGCGCGAGCTGCCACGGCAATGTGAGTTATGTCGGGTCGAATGGAGCACGCAATCCCTGGCTCATCGAGCCTTCCTGTCAGATGTGTCACAACAACGGACAGCGTTACCCAACAACTTTCGCGAGCAACGGACAGTGGCGTCAGACCACAGACCCGACTTTTGCGACTAATCCGAATGCCCCAATCAAGGGAGCAGACTTGTATCGCTACAGCAAGGGGCATGGATCCGTGTTTTGTTCCGGTTGTCATGGTTCGCCGCACGCCGAGTATCCATCGCTGCAGGCCAACGACAATGTCTATCCCACACAGCTTCAGGGATATGTGGCGAAGATCACAGAATGCACGACCTGCCATTCGAGTGCTCTGTCGCCGACGGCGAATGGCGGCCCGCACGGCGTGCACATTGTCGGGCAGGCATGGGTGGACGCACATCACGACTACGTGGACGGCCACGGCACTCAATCTTGTGCCTATTGCCACGGGGCGGACTTCAAGGGCCGAGCGCTATCGCAAGCGAAAGTGGCACGGACCTTCCACGTCGACGAGGGCGGGAGCAAAACATTTCCAGCCAACCATCAATTCAGTTGCTACGACTGCCACAACGGTCCGAACGGTGGATGAGAGAAGAGAGCAACGATCAGATGGAACAGGGTGAGGGAAGCGAGCCTGACTGTGATTGAAGGTTTGAAATCACAGTTAAAAATACTTCTTTCCGATGTCCAGAGTTTTGTACGAGACGTTGGAAATTGCTTGTTAACAGTTGGGATGCACACCGCTGTGTTCGCTTCAGCGGCTACATCTGTGGCGGCAGTAATCGTTTTTGTCTGACCTCTGTCAGTTTGGTTTTCTGCTTGCTTCAGCGCACACAACGCTGGGTTGCACAGGCCTTTCTAGAACGAGAATCCAAGGTCACCACGTCACCGTGCCTGTGTTGCCCTCGCAATCGTGCACGAGTTTTCCGGACGAGCGACCAACCCAATCTATTTGAAAAACGAACATAGTCGGAGTAGGGATCGTGGCCGCTCATGACCCCTAGAACCGGATGAGCGGAGTTACCGGCTCTCACCTGGGGTTAAGATGCCGCACCTGTTCGAGCGGTCGTTAAATTTCGCCTGGTTCACAGCCGTCGGCGGCGTGTTGATGCTATTTAGCATGCCGCTCATCGAGACCGGAATGGCTGAGGCGTTGAAATGACATCAACATTTATGCCAGCGATGACGATCAGCGGCAACCACGGATCGTTCGGTGCTTTATCGCCTGTATCGTACGGTCTTGTCGCTCACAGTCTTGGTTCTCTTCGGTGCTCCAGCCTATTTTCAGGCTGCGGGTTGTGAAACAAAGAGATCCATGCCTAGCTGCTGCGAGAGATATTTAGCGACCAATTGACCCTTCACACTGTTGCCGGCCTCATCGAGCAACGGCGAGAATGTTCCCAGTCCACCTTTACCCGGTGAAACTGTTACGATTCCCCCTCCAATCCCGCTCTTGCCCGGTAGCCCAATGTCATATAGCCAGTCACCGGACGTTTCATACAGGCCCGCTGTCGTCATCACCGCCAGCGCGTAGTGACAGACAGAGGAGTCCACTACCCGCCTCTTCGTGATCGGGTTTACTCCGCCGTCCGCTAGTGTTGCACCCATCACGGCTAGGTCCCGAGCGCTCACGTTCAAAGAGCATTGTTTGGTGTAAAGTTCCACCGCGTTATCCGGGTCCATATAGATTCGTCCGTAACTCTGCAGCATCCGCGCAATGCTTTGATTCCGAGAATTGGTGGCTGAAGCCGACGCATACACCTCGTTGTCGACCTCGAGCTTCCGCCCCGCGAACTCGGAGAGCCCGTCGTGGATGAACTTCCACTTGCCTGTCACGCTGGATCTGGGCACCAAGCTCGTCGTGGCGATCGCTCCGGAATTGACCATGGGGTTGGTTCGTCCATCCGTGTTGCGTTCGATACCCTCCAGCGAGTTGAAGGCCCGCCCGGTGGCATTGACCCCGAGCTTGTCTCGCGCCACTTCCACCCCGATCTCCTGGCACACCAGTGCGAAGATGAATGGTTTAGAGACGCTCATGATGGTGAACTCATATTCCGCATCTCCCGCCCCATAGACATTACCGGTCGTGTCGACGATGCAGATGCCAAACAAGTGGGTCGGCACCCGGGCCAGCGCGGGATACACCTGGGAGTTCTGGCCTTGCTTGTCTGACTCGAACTTTTCGTAGGCCTCGGCCACCAATTTCTTGATTACATTGGGAGCTGGCAAATGACCGGTGGAGATATACGTAGGGGAGGGAGCTCGGCTACGCTTTCGTCGAGTCGACATTAACCCCGTGCCCCTAGCGCTTATTCCGTCCCCTTAGTCTGGCAAATTCTGAATGACTTGCACCATCCGCAATACTACTAGGTAGTTTCAGGTACGACGGAGCCATTCATGCACAATTATTTATCTTCTGTATTTGCAACAGTTATATAAATCCACGTATGTTCTTTCTACTTACCAGCCAAGCTAGTAAGAAGAGTAAATTGTTTATCGCCGTTTCCTTTCCCAACTTCCAACTTCCCGAAAACCATTCGCAATTTTTGTTGCGCTGCAGTTGAGCGCGGTTTTTGTTCCAAAATAAGAAAAACGCACCGGCGACAACACGACGGCCCGATTATCGGGCAGGACAATTGCACCGCATAGTTTGCGATGGACAATGGGCTTGATGTTGGTGCAGTTGAACTGCGGTGCTGTGTCTAGGAGTGCCAGATGTGCGACCGTGGGCGCGCTGGAGTTTGAGGTCGCTGGAATCGTCGCCACTGCTGCGCTGTACTTGGTTAACGTCACATCCTGAGCCCCAGCAGATGTCAGCTCTTCCACAATCATCGAATCAGCTCGCGCGATTCTCGATACTTGGCGATTTCGCTGATTTTGGCGATGGCGTAAGCCGCAGATACCTGCAATAACTGACAGCAGAGGACGGCAAAGGGGTGTGTTCAGTTGTCCTCGCGCTTTTGTCTACTTAACCCTCAATTCGGTCCGTCCTTCGAGGTCGCGAACCCTAAACATAGCGATTTTTCTCCGGTTCGCTCATACGCGACCAGAGCTGCAAGTTGTGCTATGTTGACAACCTAAGAAGACTCGCCTCGATCCAACTCTCCTAATGAGAATCTCCGATAGACGCCGGCCGGCAATCGGGCACCAGCAACAACTGCCAGTTCCCACCAGCGTGACAAGATGTTGTACTACACACGCGGCCCTCTAAATTTCGGAATCTGTCACCGATAGAAACTGGAGGAATTGCTAGCCCGGCTATATTCCTGAGCTTATCGATGCTTCTTAATGACTCATTTGGGGGGAAAAACATGAGCAAGCACAAAGTCACGGCAAGAACCGTGGAACCTAGCGACCCTCACTCCGTCCAGGTTGCGCTCCTAGTTGCCGCCAGAGAGGAAGAACGTAAAAAGATTGCCCGTGAACTGCACGACAGTGTGGGACAGGAGATGGCCGCTCTGGCTTTGGAGATCAACAGTGTACTTGCGAGTTGTCGAAGACCGGGTATGAAGAAGGAAATCCGCGAAGTGTGCGAAACTTTGCACCATTCCTATGCCCGGATCAGCCACCTCACCACCTGTGTGGGAGAGATCTCCCACGAGCTGCACCCGACGATTGTAGAACAGGTCGGCTTGGCTGGCGCGCTAAGAGGTCTTTGTACAGAGACTCGCGTTCTCACCGGAATGCGTGTGTACTACGGCTGCGCTGATCTGCCTGAGAGCATTTTCTCCGACGCCTCTCTCTGCTTCTATCGTATTGCTCAGGAAGCGCTTCACAATATCAGCAAACACGCCCAGGCATCCTCGATTGTCATGCTTTTATCGGGAAGCCCGAATGCGATAACCCTACAAATCAAGGACAACGGGCGTGGTTTTGAACCTACCAAGCCACAGGCTCATGCCGGAGTCGGCCTCAGAAGTATGCAGGAGCGGGCCAGTTCTCTGGGGGGAAAATTCTCCCTGAAAACAGAACCGGGCAAAGGGACTGAGATCACTGTTCGAATACCAACCGGACACTGACAATGCGCGTACGGATGCCCCTGGCCAACGATCATCGGCTTTTCATGGAAGGACTTTCACGATTGTTGGTTCTCACTTGTGAAGCCAAACGGATGGTTACTAACGGCCGCGAATTAGTGTCGACGACCGGGTTAGTTGCTAATGTAGTTATCCCCGATCCTTCCGTGACAGTGTTGAACGGTATGGCGTTGCGCATGCTGCGAAGAGCTGCCATTCGCAGCAAATTCCTACTCGTGACCGTACATTCCCGGGTAAGTGTCGCCGCCGAGGAGTGTCGTTCCGTCGCTTCCGCTTACGCGCTGAAGCAGGCCTCCGCTGAGGGGATTTATGCTGCCATCCCCCCCGCATTGTGTGGGCGCAAGTATTTCAGCGCATCTTTTCCCGTAGAGCTGGTCATTCTGTTAGCCGAACCGGTCAGGCGCCCCTATAAGGAAGAGCCGGAATTGCGTTGCCACCAACGCGAGGTGCTCCCACTTGTGGCAGAGCGAAAGACTATGAAAAAAGCGCCTAATCTACTCAACCCGTCCACCCGCACGGTTGAATCCTACCAGTACGAAATCATGAATGCGCTGGCTGTGCACAGCAGTGCGGAACCTTGTCCAATGTGCAATGCGCGTGGAGGTGATTACCGTCGCACCAATGCATTTTGCGCCGCCTAGACCCTATAGCCCAAAACAGAGTTCGTGGAGCTCACACGCTCTCTGTGATTGTCTCGTTTAGTTCATCTAACCTAGTTTCGAAGGGGTCTTGGAACGGTCCAAGTCATTCTTGTAATTCTCCCGAGAGGAGTAAGAGTCTCGACAATGACGATTTCTCGTGTGTGGGATTTGCACCGTGGAGATTACGATGATAATCGTACAAGCCCCCGCGGCCGCGGGCTGCGAAGTGTTGTCCTCTCAGCTGTACTGGAATTTAATTACCTTACTGCTCCGCTCGCCTTTCTAGCATTAGTGCTCGGGCCCGCCTTGCTGTTGGGAATTGCGCCGTCGGTCGCCGTCACCTCCGCCCATCTGATGTACCAAACCGCATTCGTTTCTAGCTCAGGGTTCATTGTAGCTTTGAGTATTTTGGCCGTTCTGGTGTTAGTTGCTCTTCGGTACGGTCGTCCCCTATGGGGAATTGCTTTCGCTGAATTCCGTCATCTTCACTACTCGCTTATTTTTCCGATTTTTGTGGCTGTGCGCGAGATTGTGCGTACCCTTCTCGAATCACTTGGAGGGGAGACGATGACGCCACAACAACTGGATCGCCGACGTAGAATCGGCACAGTACTTGCTGTACTACTTTTCGCCAGCGCTGGCCTCGCACTCGCACTGAGCGTGGAGTTCTCGACCGGCCTTAAGCTGGTTAATGTCGAGCGGGTGCAGCTGTGGGCGTCGATAAAAGCGGCATTGGGCAACGCGGCCTTGATCATTGGTGTCTCGACAGTTTTGGAAAGCTTCTATTGGTTGTGGCTTGAGCTCACTTTGGCTGGCCCAGTTCTGGACTGGAAACCCGGCCACTCGCAAGGTACGTCGGTTCGAGTAGCACACTTATCGGACTTGCATCTTGTCGGCGAGCGCTACGGGTATCGCATGGAAGCCGGCACCTGCGGCCCGCGCGGCAACGGGTGCATCCATAGCGCGTTGCGCAAGCTCGCTGCGTTGCAAAAATCGGCTCCTTTAGATCGCGTCTTGGTCACCGGCGACGTAACCGACGCCGGGACCAGAGCCGAATGGGCGGAGTTTGTTGACCTGCTTCGAGAGTTTCCGGAGCTACAGGCGCGTTTGTCATTTGTGCCCGGAAACCACGATGTCAATATCGTCGACCGTACCAACCCGGCGCGGCTCGATTTACCTTGGAGCTCGAGCCAGTGGCTTCGCAAGCTGCGAGTTGTCCTGGCTCTCGATGCCATCCAGGGCGATCGAGCCCATATAGTTGATCGCGCATCTGGTACCGTCGGCCCCTCGCTTCATGACTACCTGCGCGAAGGTAAACGGCTTGAGCGACTCCGAGCCCTTGCTGGTCGTGGCGCGATACTTGGCCGCCGAGAGATGGCAAAGACTTGGGATGCCATTTTTCCCTTGGTCGAGACGGCGCCGAGGGCGGGCGGATACGGTCTTATACTTCTCGATTCGAATGCACAAAGCCACTTCTCTTTGACCAATGCCTTGGGCGTCGTCAACCCCTCTCAGCTGAGAGCTCTCAAGTCAGTACTGCGCAACTCGGTCGGGCGCTCCTGGATTGTCCTGCTCCATCACGCGATCGT
>JBPYDQ010000445.1:0-3819 GCA_051986135.1 Terriglobales bacterium
TCGCCAAAGCGTGGACGCATAAAGAAAACGTCGCGTATCTCCAGAAGCGTCCAAGAACGTGCAGCAACAACTAGATCCTGTTGCAATTTGGCGCGAAACGATAGAAAAAGGAAATGTCCAAGGGTACTTGAACCTGGGGAAAATTCGTGGGACTTCTTCGTCGACTCGCTCTGTCCGTTTCGAGCAAGCAACCCGAATGGCTGCAGCCCGACGCTGCTGATCTGCTGAATTCGGCACCCGATGGTATTGTGATCGTTAATGACAGGGGAGAAATCATAGTTGTCAATTCGCAAACCGAGACTCTGTTCGGCTATAGCCGGCAGGAGTTGATCGGGCAGTCTGTGGAGATCCTGATCCCAACACGGTTTAGTCGCGCGCATTTGAAACATCGCACATCGTATTTCAGCGAGCCGCATGTCCGTCCAATGGGGCGCGACTTGGAGTTGTTCGGCAGACGGAAAGACGGGAAGGAGTTTCCCGTGGAAATCAGCCTAAGCCCATTGCGGACCAAGGCGGGATTCTATGTAATCAGTGCCGTCCGCGACATTACCGATCGTAAGCAGGCTGAGGAAAAGATCAAGAAACTCAATTTTGAACTGGCCGAGGCGCTGCGTCGGGCCGAACTCCTCGGGACCACCGGAGAATTGGTGAAAACGATGGTTCACGAGATCGACAACGCAGTGGCGACACTGGCAAGGCTTCTTTCGAGTTTGGAGCGAAATCCGGATGTCAACGGAGAGATGAAAGAAGTCATAGGCCGGGCACGCGAGGAACTCAGCCGCATCGACCAAATCGCGAGCAGTGCACTTGCTCTGCAGCAGCAACATGAAATATGGAACAAGAGGTGAAACAGGCTCGCTCTACTAATTTGAAACTGGCCGCGTGCGTGTTTGGGCTGAACCAACACCCACAAGGGCAAACGCCAATTGCGGGACTTGTCCGCTTATAAGAGGCCTTCCCAGTTGTCAGTGAGAAGAATCTCGAATGAGGACAACGTCGGAGTCCGTATGGCCGCGCAGTATGCAGAGGCTGCGTCCGTCAGGCGACCATCGGAAAGTGAAAATCTGCTCAGAGTCAAACTGAGTGATCGGGTGGCCAGGCGAGCCATCCAGTGGCTGTACCCAGATATTGTCTACGCCGTTCTCGCGGATAGGGTATGCGATTGCCTTTCCATCCGGCGTAAAGTTTAGGCCACCGCTCGAAATTCGCTCATCCGCATCGATCAGCTTGGGCTTGGATTCCCTCGAAGACAAATCCAGCAGCGCCACCTTGTATTCAGGGTACGGGTCCTTCTGTGTCGGCATCGTGGCCAGAACGTAAGCCAGAGTCTTGCCGTCGGAGGTCGAACTGAGTCCACTCCCCAAAGGAATGGTTCGCGAAACAAGGCTTCCTGGTATGGTTTCCGTTTTCCCAGAACCGTCCAGAGGTGCTCGCCAAAGCTGCTGTAACGCAGCGTCCCAATAGTAGACCCACTTTTCGTCTGGGGAACACAACGGAGCGCGGTCATCCTTTCCATCAGACAATTTCACGGGATTCGTGCCGTCGGCATTTGTGCGCCATATGTTTTTCGAATTCGTATCCCCGTGAAAAGCCCACGAAAACACAAGATGATTGCGCCCGCAACCCGCCAATTCTAGAAGCGCGGAGTTTCCGTCGCCCACCAATTGCGTCGGAGCGCTCCGGTCGATGCCAATGCGCGACAGGTGGTTGTAGTCGCTGAAAATCACATTACCATCCGCGGCCCAATCGAACCAGTAAACCTGCTGTCCTTGCGTGAGCAAAGGGGTCGCTCGTCCCGATTGACTACCGGGAACCGACAGAACATACAGATTCTTCGTGGTCTTGGTCTGTACCGTAGCGACGGTCTTTCCGTCGGCCGACATTGTCAGAGTTGCATAGCTATTTGTGTCACGGGTGATGGGCCGCAGTTGGCCTTCCTCCTCTGGGATGAGACCAATCTGAGAGCGCTGGAAGTATTCCGGTCCCTTTTGCGAATACAGCACCATGAGGCCCCGCCCGTTCGGCAGCCATTTGAAATCCTGAGTGACTTTGTCATCGAAGGTCTCGTACCGGTGTATTTTGCCGCTCGGGACATCTAACAGCGCGATTCCGCCAAGCGCCTTTTCCGGCTTAAACAATTCGTATGCCAGCCCACCCCCTTTGGGGGACCACGCCAGGAAGGCGGGCACGTCGGAAGCTGGCGCAGCAATTTGCAAAACGCGTTCATCAGACCCGGCTAAGTTGGCGGTCATCAACCGGTACTTGCCTGCTTCCGGATCATTCGCCCGCGAAAACGCGATTCGCTGCCCATCCGGAGTGAACGCGACATCGCTATCCACGCCGCGAACGATTGTTTGCGAGGGGCCTCCCAGCTCCGGGACACGACTGAGGTCGAAATTGGTGCCTGTGGCGTCGGTGGCTTTGACGAAGTAGAGGTAATTCCCGTCCGGCGAAAAAGTCAAACTCTTGTAAGAAGCGGGAGATGGCGCGATCACCTGTGTATCGCTACCGGTCGCCAAATTGCGCAGCCAAAGACTCTGGAGCCCCTTATCGTTTATGACGGTTAGCACGTATCGGCCGTCGGGAGAAATTGCCGTTAGTGCTGCCCTTCCTGTGCTGGTGACCTGGGCGATCGCAAAATTCTGAAACTGGCCGAGGTTGGGATGGCTGAACAGCGAATACACGCCGAATGCTGCCGCTGCGATGAGGATCAAACTCCCTACGGCAATTCCGATCGCTCCCCATTTGTGCTGCTTTATCGCACCGACTACCGCGGAACTACCTGTTTGGTGAGCCGCTGCCGGAAGCGGCGCTGGAGCGGCATCTCGAGACGAACCGGACGATGTCCACGGCACGCTGCGGCTCGAGTCTGTCTCGCGCTTCAGACGTTTCAAATCGGCGCGAATTTCCGAGGCCACCTGATAACGGAGATCGCGGTCCTTCTCCAAGGCTTTGCAAATGATCTCTTCCAGGCGGCCTGGCAGACTTGGGTTGAGTCGAAGAGGGGGCAACGGAGGTCGGTTCAGAATCGAATCAAAGATAGTTGCGGAAGTGTCGCCCCGGAAAGGCGAGGATCCTGTGGCCATTTCGTAGATCACCGCCCCGAAGGAAAAGAGGTCCGTGCGAGCGTCAAGCACTTTCCCCTTGGCCTGTTCGGGCGACATATACGCGACGGTTCCTAAGGCAATCCCCGAACCGGTGATGAACTCGCTGCTTGACCCCTCGGTAGCCTCAAAGGTTAAGCCAGTAACTTGCCCCACCCGGTTTCTAATCTGGGTCAACTTGGCCAGCCCGAAGTCCAGAACCTTGGCGTGGCCGCGCTTCGTGATAAAAATGTTCGCCGGCTTGATATCCCTGTGCACGATCCCTTCACAATGGGCTGCGTCAAGGGCGTCAGCGATATCAATTGCCACTGTTAGTAGGGCTTCAATGTCCAGTGGGTTCCCGGAGATCATGTGTTTAAGCGTCCTGCCATCGAGATATTCCATGGCGATGAACGCGCGGTTCTCCTGATCTCCGATGTCGTATATCGTGCAGATATTGGGGTGATTCAGTGCCGACGCCGCTTGCGCTTCCCGCCGAAACCGCGCCATTGCGTGCGCATCGCCGCTGAGTTCGTGTGGTAGGAATTTGAGCGCAACAAACCGGCCAAGCCGGGTGTCTTCGGCCTTGTACACCACACCCATACCGCCGCCACCCAGTTTCTCGACGATCCTATAGTGCGAGATAACCTGGCCAATCATCGCCGAGCATCTTAGGAGCGCCATTGCGGGAAGTCAAGCAACGAACGCAACCCATGGCCGAGGCTAGAGGGTCGCA
>JBPYDQ010000446.1:0-8414 GCA_051986135.1 Terriglobales bacterium
TTTACCGTGGACGGCGGCATTGCGCATAGCGACCGCTCTTCCATTGCTTTTGGCTGCCTCTTTCTCTACATTCGGTCAAGCTCTACAACCAGGACATCTCCCCACCAGGAAGCAAGTCGCCCCCATGACTGCCGCAGAAGGGAAGAACCTCGACTTCGTTCTCGACTGGTGGAGAAAAGTCATCGAAGCTCGCCACACCGAACTTGCAGCCAACTACGCGGCCGAGGATTTCATCCAGCACAATCCGAATGTTCCGACGGGTCGAGCTGCTTTGGTGACGTTCTTCAAAAGCCTCGGGCCTGCGATAGAGCCGATTCCCGATCGAATTGCAAATCCTCCGGTGGTCGAGGGCGCAAAGGGAAATTTCGTGTGGCTGGTCTTTGAGCACAAATTCAAGAACCCCAAAGATACTTCACAGTCAGTCTATGAATACAGCTTCGATCTGTTTCGCATTCAAAACGGAAAGATACAGGAGCACTGGGATGCTGCCCGGAAGGACCCAGGTTCACCAGCGTTCATTCCGTCCACAGCTCCGCCGCCCTCGACTTGGAACACAGCGAAACCTTCAACGGCGGAACAACAGAACCTGGCGATCGCAACCCGTTTCGAGAAGGATGTCGTCGAATATGGACACATCGAGGACATCGAAGATCTTCTTTCGTCATCTTTCATCGAGCACAATCCCATAAAGCCCGTTGACCGGGAGGGTTTGAAACAGTTCATTCACAGCCTCCCCAACGATCAGCCTGAGGACATCAAGCCAGATTGGAAGAATGCGCCGGTGCTGGAATTCGCCAACGGTCCTTTTGTCGTAATGATGTGGGAGAAGCGCTACAAAGATCCTTCTGATCCGACGCAAGAATATACGCGCAATCATTTCGCAATTCTTCGAATCGAAGACGGGCGGATCCAGGAAATCTGGAACTAGTTCCGTAAGAACACTCGAGTCATACGAAGTTCTGATTGGCGTTTCGTCGCCTACGGGAGAACCTGCTTATGAATGGCCAGGTGAGCCTCGCTTTGCCGGGGGAAGATTCTCGACCGCCACCCAACCGAATGGCAGGGAGCCATCCGGATGAAAACATGGAAGATTTTGATTCCAAACTGACCTTCTTGCAGATTGGCCGCCGCCTCTTTGGATACGGTGATCTGGAAGGCTAAGACGTTAAGTGAGCCCATTATCGCCCTACGCACTTTTCGAGGCCACTTCTGCGACAGGTCTATTTTGTGCATGCCCGCCGGCGTGGAGGCCGCTTATATGCGACCGATTTGGGCGTTTGTTCGCCACCAGGACGGTCGAATCACGGTAAGGACTGAAGGCGACAGTTTGAGCTCTGTTGATATTGACAGTGTTGGCTATTAGTACCACAATGTAGTTGTAATGATGCTTGGTGAGTTCGAGTACCTTCTGATCACCGCGGCAGCCAATCTTGGTGAGAACGCCTACGGCGCCGCGATGCGCGAATCGATTATGACGGCTACTGGGCGGAGCTGTTCGATAGGGGCCTTGTACACAACCCTCGACCGGCTCGAGGCCAAGGGATTGGTTCGTACATGGATGGCAGAAGGTACGCCTCAACGAGGCGGCCGATCGAGGAGGATGGTCCGGGTCACATCCGCCGGCAAAGCCGCCGCGAGCAGTTTCTACTCCGCCATCATTCGCATCAGCGATCGTGCGCCATGGGCAGGACAGCCCGCGGAGGAATCTGGATGACCGATCTCGCGTGGAGGATCGTCGAAGTTCTGGCTCTGCAACTGGCTCCCGCGGAACGCGAGGCTGCCTTGGGCGACCTGATCGAGACGCGGACCACCGCGTGGTGCGGGATGCGGGAGATATCGGGATTGGTAGCGCGCCGGCAATTGCAATTGCTCGGCAACTGGCGACCATGGGTGGCAGTCTTTGGCTTGGCATTGCCAGCCAGCTTTGTTCTGATGGGTACGTCCGTTTCTGTTAGTTCGACATTTCGGTGCATGCGCTGGCAAGTGGTTGCGGCCCACGATGGCCTGAAGTTTCTGTTCATCGCTTTTCTGCTGGCCTCTGCATCGTGGAGTGCGGGTTTTGTGGTGAGCTCTATTTCCCGAAAAACCCTGTGGATGAGCGGTCTCGCTTGTCTCATGCCATGCCTCTTTTGTTTCTTCCGCTTTCGTATCGAAACTCTGCCGAGGCTCAGCCTGTTTCTCTTCATCCTGCCCGCAGTTCTAGGGATCAGACAGGGCATTCGAACCATGCGCATCAGCCTGGGCTTTGCCGCTGCCCTCGCGGTTGCTACGACGATGTCGATGATTCTCACGTGGAGCCGAGGGTCCTGGTTATATGACGGGGCACTGCTGTGGCCACCTTGGTACATCGTTGCCATTACTTACCGAAAAGCCAGCAATGACAGAAGTGCGGCAGCATGACCAAAAGGATTCAGCTACTGCTGTGCGGTGCGCTGATCTTTGCGTTCGTCTGTTTGAATACAAAGAATTCATCCGCCCAATCCTCCAGAAGTCAGATTGTCAGCCGCGCACTCCGGTCTGAGGCTATTGCGCACAACAAGATCGGCACCGATCCCGTGAGACCGATGCTGATTTATCTCCCTGCCGGGTACGATGAGGGCTCATCGCAGCGTTACCCAGTGATCTACTTTCTTCCCAATCCTTTCGAGGATAGTTATCGATTCGATTTTGACCACAGAGATGCCCAGGGCCTTTTCGATCGCGCCATCGCGGATGGTGTGATCAAGAAATTCATTCTCATCGCGGTGGATATGAATACTCCGCTGGGAACGTCGTGGTACGTCAATTCCCCAACAACCGGCAACTGGGAAGATTTCATGATTCAGGAGCTGGTGCCATACATCGATGCCAACTTCAAAACCATACCCAGTAGAGATTCACGTAGCATTGCCGGAATTTTCATCGGAGGATATGGAGCGATCCGCTTCGGCATGCGGCATCCGGATGTCTTTGGCACTGTCTATGCGATGCACCCAGTGGGGACTGGGACAGGTGTCGGGCTCAGCGCGGCCATACCCAAATGGAATCTTTTGGCCAATGCCAAGAACATGGATGATGTGAAGAAAGATGCGGGCACGCGGATCTTTACCACCATGTTTCAAGCTCATCTGCCCAATGCCGACAAACCGCCGTTGTTTATCGACCTGTTGGCGCGCGACGAAGACGGCCAGCTCAGCATCGATGCCCGACTCATGGACCGCTTCCGTAACAAGTTTTATCTGGAGACAATGATTCCCCAATACGCAGACAACCTCAAGTCACTGCGAGGTTTTAAGTTCGACTGGACTCGCGACGATGCCAATTTTGACCACGTGTATGCCAACCAGGCTTTCACGCGTAAGTTGAATGAATTTGGAGTTGTCCACGAAGCAGAAGAGTACAACGGAACCTGGAACGAAGCGAATTGGGGTGAGGGTGGTCGGATCTTCACCGAAGTTCTGCCATTCTTCCAGAGACATCTCGTGTTCGATAACGGCGGCAAGAACTCCAGATGAGGATCTCAGGAACGCCCAGCTCGTAATCTCCAAAACTTCAGTTGACGCGAAATCGCCAAACCGCGTTTCCAGCCGTCGGAGTTCTGGAAGCGCGCTTTGCCCTGTTTTCGCAAAGTGAGAAACTGGATAGCCCGCATGGCAGTTGCAGGCTTTCAGGACGCACCGCACTTCGATAGGATCTGTCCCATACAGGAGCGCATCGTCATGCGAGTGTCTCTGGTTCAGGTCCAATATCTCTGATCCCGACGTAGGGCGTGCTAGTCTTGTAATCCATGAGCCGGAACGCACGGTTTCGACCCGCCTTCCTCCTCCTTTCAGCCCTTCTCGCGGTCGTTCTCGCACATGCCCAGGACAACTCTGTTACCCGCGACATCGATCCCGAGTTGCGTCGACTCATCGACTCCACCCCGGCCTTCGACAACCACGCGCACCCCGTCCTCGCCCCGTCTGCCGATGCCTCCGACCGCAACTTCGACGCACTTCCCGTCGACAACATGGCCCCACAAACCGACCCTGTCGCATGGCGCGCCGACAATCCGCAACTCACTGCGGCGTGGAGGTCCCTCTGGGGTTACAAGGGGGAAGGCCCGCTCAATGCAAAATCCATGGCCGATCTGCAGGCGGCGCGAACCCGCGTGAAGCAGCGCGAGCAGTCCAACTACCCCGCGTGGGTGCTGAAGCAGGCCGGCATCGAAACCATGCTGGCCAACCGCGTCGAAATGGGCGCCGGTGTAGTGCCGCCGCGCTTCCGCTGGGTGCCCTACATCGACGCACTGCTGTTTCCGCTCGATAACTCCGGCCTGGCCGCAGGGACGCCCGACCGATCGCAGTTCTTTCCGCTCGAAGACCATGTGCGCGCTCGCTATCTCGAAGCCGCCGCTCTAAAAGCCATTCCGGCCACGCTCGGCGACTACCTGCGCCTCGTCGTTACGCCAACGCTCGAGCGTCACAAGCAGCAAGGAGCTGTCGCCGAGAAGTTCGAACTCGCGTACCTCCGCAGTTTCGATATCAGCGACCCTTCACGAGAAGAAGCCGCAAGCATCTATGCAAAGTGGTCGAAGTCAGGCCGGCCCGATCCGGCCAGTTACAAGCTTCTGCAGGATTATCTGTTTCGCTACATCGCCCACGAATGCGGCCGGCTCGGGCTTGCGGTCCATCTGCACTCCATGTCGGGCGGCGGCAGCTACTTCGACATTGCGGGCGGCAACCCTCTGCTGTTGGAGCCGTTCTTTAACGATCCCCATCTGCGCAACACGCGCTTTGTCCTATTGCACGGAGGCTGGCCTTTTGTGCGCGAGGCTGGCGCGCTTCTGCAGAAGCCGAACGTCTACCTCGACATTTCGCAGCAGGTTCTCACGTTTCCACCGCGCACCCTGGCGGGATGGCTGCGCGAATGGCTCGAAACTTTTCCGGATAAGGTGCTGTTCGGAACCGATGGCTATCCCTTCTCCGATGCAATGGGCTGGGAGGAAGCCACGTGGATCGCGAGCCACAACGCGCGCGACGCGCTGGGTCTGGCCCTTACCGGCATAATGCACGACGGCGAGATCAGCCGCGAGCGAGCCGCCAAAATCGCCGAGCAGGTTTTGCACGAGAACGCAGAGGGCCTTTACGTATCAGGCCGATAGAAGTGTTCCGCTGGAATGCTGCGCAAGAACGGTGAAGACTTCTTGGGCGTAGATCGAGAAAACAACGCGATGAACCTAAGGCCACTTCACCGTCAAGGCGTAGATCTCCTGCGTGCCAATGTCTCGCGTGAATAGCACCGAGCCATCCGGTGCAATATCGAAAGAAGCATTTACGTATGGCGCATTAACCCTGCGCAGATCCTTAAGGTCCGCGATTGGCTCTACCGCACGATCGGAGATTCTAATTCGCAAAACCTTGGGATCACTCCCGGCAGTCGTGCAGTAAAGATACTTTCCATCAAGGGATGGCGTCCAGTTCACGAAGCCATTCTGAGCTGCTGCCAGGACAGACCATTCCTTCTTCTTCAGATTGAAGAGCATGATCTTTGAGTTGCCTTGCCCCGTTTTAGCGGCGACCAAACCGTCGCCTGCAACGAACCATGCACCCACGGTATCTTCTGAATCGGGAATGACGGAAATGTCTCGGTCTCGCAGATCCAATACGCGCGTTTGATAGAAGCCTTTTTCCCCAAACTCCTTGCCGGAAACGACTGAAGTGAAGGCTACCCGATTGCTATCGGGAGACCACCCACCGACCCAAGCGTTATCGCTGAGCCTTTGGGGTGCACCTCCATTCATGCTCACAACGTAGAGAATACCCTCGGGGCTAGAAAAGGCGACTCTGGTGCCATCAGGAGAAATCTGCGGGAAGATGGCTTCGATTGGGGCGTACGTCAACTGCAAGCGATCGCTTCCGTCAGTGCGGCTCCGCCAGAGGGTGTAGTCAGGATAAGATCGGTAGGCCATCCATTTTCCGTCTCTCGAAAAAGTAGGATCCAGAACGGAAATCCCTCTCATGTACGGAACGAATTCTCGGAGCTCTTTATCGTATCGAACCAGTTCACCCCGCCTCAGGGTGCCAATGACGAAAATCTGTTTGCCATCGCGGCTGAGTGATCCGAGACTGTAGGAAAGAGGTCCATTGGTCAGCTGCACCGGCCGCGCACGCCCCTGGAGGGACCGATTTCCGAAGTGAACGGCCCATAGATCCCACCGTTCCTCGCTTTTTCCTTGGAATACGAGGTATTGCCCGTTTGGAGTCCACTTCGCACAGCAGATTTCCCGCGGTAGATTCTGAAGTTCCCCTTTCAACAATTGATCAACGTTCGTTCCATCACTGGCCATTTCAAATATCGTTCCAAGCTGGTTGTTGGCATCGAGCGTGTTGAATACGATTTTTGTGCCGTCAGGCGATGTTTTGGGAAGCGCGACAAGTCGTTTGTCTCCCGGCAGAACTCGGGGCTTAACCGAAACGTAAGGCGCAAGTTCCAGTAACTTATGGGAGTTTGAGCCGTCGCTTGCTGCGATGTACAACCCTGTACCCAGTGTGTACAGCAGTCGTCCGTCAGGAAAGAGGCTGGCATCTGTCGCCTCAATTTCGGCCAGGCGGCGAGCTTGCCCCGCTGGCAACGGCAGAGACCACAATGCTCCTGGCGGGCCGTTGTAGCTTCTTACTAAAAGCAGTAACGCTGAACCGCCGCGACGGAAGCGTTCTCTAAATTTGAGGGCACTATCGCAGATTGTCCTCCATTCACTGAGACCTGGGCAATCTTTGAACTCCCCGCACTCCCCTCGTTGAAATAGACACGTGTCCCATCCGTTTCTACACTTCCGTTTTTAGGCTCTCCATCGTTCGTGAGTTGCTTGACCACTTCTACTGTCGGGTTCGCAACTGGTCGAAACCACCAAACTGCTAGCCCAATACCGCCGGCGAGAATCGCTGCTGATGTCGCGATCCAGAACCATTTCCTGCTGGAGACGGGCCGTTGCACGGCGGACGGTCTTCCGCTACCTGAATCCGACAGCGACTCAAGCGCAAAGCCTAAATCGGCGGCGTGTTGGAAGCGTTGGTCCGGCTTCTTAGCGAGGCAGCGGTTGACGATTCCCTGGAGAGCCGGCGGCAGGCTGGGCGCGAGCTGCGATACGGGCGCAGGATCTTCGTTGAGGATGGCGCTCATGGTTTCGGCGGAGGTCGCTTTGCGAAAAGCCGGCTTGCCGGTCAGCATCTCGTAGAGAACCGAACCTGCCGAGAAGATGTCGGTGCGCGCGTCGGTGGGAGTGCCTCGGACCTGCTCGGGAGACATGTAGCCGACAGTGCCCAGTACCTGTCCGGGGCTGGTCTGTTGCGGCGATGTGATGGTCGGGTCGTCAGAGCTTGCCGATTTTGCCGCGTCAAGCTTGGCCAGTCCGAAGTCGAGAATCTTGACGCGACCGTCTTTGATGAGGAAGAGGTTCTCGGGCTTGAGGTCGCGATGGATGACGCCAGCGTCGTGCGCGGCACCCAGGCCGCGGGCGATGTCGATGCCGCAGTCGAGAGCCTCACGCATGCGCATGGGCCCTTTGCGCAAGCGCTCTCGGAGGGTCTCGCCCTGCAGAAGTTCACTCACGATGTAGGGCGAGCCGTTGTACTGGCCGACGTGAAAGACGGCGGTGATGTTGGGATGGTTGAGGGCAGCGGCGGCTTGGGCTTCGAGCTCAAAACGCTGCAGGCGTTCGGGGTCGCGCGACCAGAACGCAGGCAGGACTTTGATGGCCACCTCGCGCTTAAGCGTGAGGTCGCGAGCGCGATAGACCTCTCCCATACCGCCTGCGCCTAGTGGCGCGACGATTTCATAGGAATCCAGCCGAGTGCCCGCGGCTAGTGACATATGTGGCGTGGATTATAACCTGAGTGGAAATTTCTAAGCCCCAGTTTGGGTTTGAGTGCTCGGCCGGCGCCGGAGTGAACACGCGTGGCAATGTAAACGTCGGGTGTCTGGCTCGACTTCGATGTCCAAGAACTGTTTTTGAAGGATAATCAGCCGACGGTACGACCAAGTTGACGTGTAACGCCCTACCCGTAGATGTGGCTTCCGGCAGTTGTCCCGAAGTCAGCTTGTGGGACATTACGTTGTTGGCGAAATCCTACTGCGGCACATATCCTCGAAGCCGGTTTCTGGACTGCAAACGGCGTTGCCAGCGCGAAGGGCTATTCTCGCCAGTTGTCGGTAAACATTTGCTGGCTGGTGAGGAGTCTTATGGCAACTCGACGGCATGGCTAGCTCTGTCTAACATCCAACAGTTCGCTCAAAGAAGCACGGAACGTAGCACCGACGCATTCGCCCAAGCCGGACGGATCTTTTCGCGCGACCAGTGATAACATCGACGCCATGCCGACCGCCACAAAGCTCCTGAAACTCATTCCTTGCGCACTGATTTTTTTTGTGAGTCACGCTTTATGCTCGGGGGATGC
>JBPYDQ010000447.1:0-2942 GCA_051986135.1 Terriglobales bacterium
ATCGATTACGTGCGACATGTTGTTTCCCTCCGATGCTTGCTCAGTGCCCTGCGGCGCTGTTTCCTTGTTTGAACTTGCGAACGAAGAACGTCAGCGGCACACCGATGAACGCGATCACTCCCAAAACCCAGAAACAGTCTAGAAACGCCAGCATCGTCGCCTCCTGTTGCACTATGGCGTGGACTTGGGCAACTGAATTGACCGATGCGTCGGCTGCACTATATCCCCGTTCTACAAACCGATTGGTGATGCCGGCGAGAGTTGCCGTCAAGGTCTGATCGAAGGTGGAGATGTGGCTCACCAGTACTGACTGGTGGTACTGCGTCCGCCGAGCAAGCAGAGTCGTGACGAAGGCTATTCCGAAACTCGCGCCCTGATTGCGAAACAGGTTCGTCAGGCTCGATGCCTTGTTGTTCTTTTCCTTGGGAAGATATGAATAGGCAAGCTGACTAATCGGCACGAACATAAATGCAATGCCCAAACCGGTAAGCGCACGTGCCCACGCTTCTCTGGCGTAATCCGTCGCAAGATTGAAGCTCGCGATATACCACATAGATAGCCCGAGGAGCGCAAAGCCTAGCGCGATGAGCCGGGAGACAGGGATTCGGTTCATGAGCCGGACAACCACTGGTGCCAGAATCACGATCACCAGAGCGCCCGGACCCAAGACCAGCCCGGCATCCGTGGCGGTATATCCATAAAGAGATTGCAGCATCTGTGGAATCAATACCGTCGCACCATAAAGGAGAAAACCGAAGAAGAAGTAGTAGGCATTCGCGATCGCGAAGTTGCGGTCCTTCAGCAAGCCGATTTCGACTACAGGGTCGGGATGGCGCAATTCCCAAACAACTGCAAGAACCAAGGCGGCGGTGGCCACGACGAAGAACGCCACGATGAAATTGCTTTCAAACCAGTCCAACCTCTCCCCGCGGTCGAGCACGACCTCCAGGCAGGCAAATCCAATTGCAACCAGTAGGATTCCCGCGTAATCAATCTTGAGCTTGCCTGCCGCACGTGCAGCTTCTACTTCGCGCTTGAACTCTGGCGGATCGGAAACCAATCGGCTCGTCAGGATGAGCGACACAATCCCGACCGGGATGTTGATGAAAAATATCCAGCGCCACGAAAAACTGTCGGTGATCCAACCGCCGAGGGGCGGCCCGATAGCCGGAGCCATTACGATGGCCACGCTGTAGAGGGCAAAGGCTGCCGCGCGCTTCGCTGGCGGAAATGTGTCCACAAGAATCGCCTGCTCGACGGGAGCCAGACCTCCGCCTCCAACGCCTTGGAGAATGCGGAAGAAGATCAGCAGGCCAAGGGTGGGAGCGAGACCACAGATTAGCGAACTTACGCTGAACAGCGCGACGCAGGCCATGTAGTAGTTCTTGCGGCCAAAGACTCGGCTTAGCCAAGCACTGAGGGGCAAAACGACAGCATTGGCGACAAAATAGCTTGTCAACACCCAAGTACTCTCGTCGTAGCTGGTGGCGAGGCCGCCAGCGATATGGGGAAGAGAGACATTAGCAATAGCGGTGTCGAGCAGCTCCATGAATGTAGCAAGCGTCACAGTGATCGCAATCAGCCATGGATTGACGGTCCGTACCCGCTCCTGAATGCCGATTGCCGGAATCGCCGCTGCTTGAGTAGCCACGCCGCTTTGCCTTCCTTCGTGTTTTCAGATTCCATAAGAGACCGACCGGTCGCAATTTTGTTTGACTTAGCCGCCAGAAAGTAGGGATGATATTAAAAGAGACCGAACGGTCCTGAAGGCATCCAAATGGCTAAGAGATGAAACGCAATGCCTAAAGGTCAGAGAACCCGAGAACGGATCGTGGCTCAAGCCGCGAGCCTGTTTAATCAGCATGGTTTCGAGGGTAGCTCCATGTCGGAGCTGATGGAGGCCACCGGTCTTGAAAAGGGCGGCATCTATCGCCACTTCTCTTCGAAAGAGGAACTGGCGGCGGAGGCTTTCGACTATGCCTGGAAGCTAGCTTTAGACACCAGGATGCACAATCTCGACCGAATTCCCAACAGCGTCGACAAGCTCAAGCAGTTCATTGCGAACTTTATTGATCGGCGCTCATCCGTCCCCGGGGGGTGCCCCCTACTAAACACGGCCATTGATGCCGATGACGGCAATCCGATCCTGCGCGAACGTGCTCGTGAGGGCCTCCAAGACTGGCGTAATCGCCTTCGCTCGATCGTCGATCGAGGAATCAAGCGCGGCGAGATTCGGCGAGGTGTGGATGCAAAGAAAGTGGCGACTCTCATCATCTCATCCCTGGAAGGCGCATTGGTGATCGGCCGCCTGGAACGTAATCGAGAAGCCCTGGTTGCGGCTCAATCCCATCTGGAGCGCTACCTGGAGACTGAAGTACGACTCAGCCGGCAATGAATCTCTGGCGCCGCACCAGGGCCAGGGGTTCATTCGGTTTTGAACAGCAGCCCAAATTGCCAAAGCTTCTGTTACTTCGTAACTCTCTGTTGGGAGATGGCTCAAGAATTGAGTCACGACAAGGGAGTTCTCGGTACTGATCCTCCTACCTTCCGAGAGCCAGGCTTCGGGACCGGAATCGCTTCCGGTTTGCCCGTAATATGTCGGTGGCTCCGACTGCGTTGATACCCTGCGCTCGAACCGGGCACGCGCTGACGGGTTAGTGTATGGCGATGGCAAGATGCTCTCTCACCACCTTCCCCGTTACCGGATCCGCCGCATTCCCTACCCCGCTCACATCGTGAGCACGACGCGAAATTGGGCTTGGCCGCTCATCATTCGCGAGTAAGCCTCCGCCGCTTTTGCGAGTGGGTATTTTTCGATCATCGGACGCACCCCGGTCAGCTCTGCGAAGCGTAGCGTGTCCTCGGAGTCCGTCGGTGTTCCCGAGGACCATCCTTGAATGCTTCGGCTTCCCGTAATCAGCTGAATCGGTGTGACCTCGATA
>JBPYDQ010000448.1:0-11345 GCA_051986135.1 Terriglobales bacterium
TAAAGAAGATACGCGGGAATCTGCGCCATCAATTCACGTGTACTAGGGAACTCGCTGAAGCTCCTTGGGCACAGGCGCAAGGCCGCGAAATTATCGGTTCCCCGATCAGATTGACTAGCTGGCCCGGCATCCGGATGTGGCCAAGCAGGTGGATATTCCGCACCGGGCGCTCAACAAATGAGCTTTCGATCTGGGGCTGGCACGCACCAAGAAGCTGCCTCGAGCCAGCCCGAGCCAGAGATTTTGGAGCGTTATGCCGGGGATGAGCAATGAGCGGATTCGGTTGAAACTCGAGGTCGTCGGCTACTGGCGCACTGTAATCGGAATTCACCTCAAGCTGAAACGAACGAAGTTCACTCTTTTCCGTGAACCGAACCATCTTACGCCCATCCCCCAATCCCGGAGATCAGCTGCCGCAGTTACCAGAACAACCGCACCAACCAGAGTCAGAGTTCTTCGAAGGAGTTCGAAGACCGCATCAACATTCGGCCGCATGCATACTGCGTAGATATTCTGAGCAGACTGCTTAGGTTTCAAACCGAGGCTAAAGCAGCAGAAACAGCGATGGGAAACAAGTCTTCATTTCCCCCGCAACTGCAGGCAACTTTCTTCTCGACCTTTGTCGTGCATGTGGATGGCCGGGCGGAAAATTACCCCGCTGAAGTCCCGAAGTTATCCAATCGGAAGATCCAAAAGTTCGTGTGTTTCGATGTAAAGGCCATGGTGCACGTTGCGACACCCAAACCGGAAATTCCCAGTAATCCCCGGCGCTTGGAAACCTGTACACAACGCGGGATCCCATTTTCAACAGCGACGATGGCCGCGGACGCTTTTCAGTGATCAGGATAAACCCGCAAAATCGTGGACCTCGTCAGATTCCTGTACAGAACCAAAAAAGAAATGGCTCCCATATGAACATGGGAAAAACAGTTACGAACCCATTCGATTGACCCGTTGCACTGCAAAGTTAGTTAATGCTGCTGGAGTTGTTGATAAATCACCTCGGCATTATCGGCAAATGTAGCGTGATACTTGGGAAACTGCCGGAAATCGGAATATCTCTCCATGCGAATCTCGCGGACGGCTTCCGGTTCCTTTACGCCGCTCTGATGAAGCGAGCGGACCTGAGTGAATAGGTCGTTTAGATAGTCGCGAAAGCGTTGCAGATCGGCCTTCGTTCCGAGCTCAAAATGGCCAGGCACTACTTTGTCCAGAGGTCGAGCCAGCACAAGGTCGAGGGCCTTGATCCAATTCTCTACGCTGCCCTCGTCCATGGCGGGGGAAGACCTGTTCAGGAAGAGATCTCCCATGACGATGGCGTGTTGCTGGGGGAAGTACACCAAGGCGTCTCCCGACGTGTGAGCTTTGCCGGGAAAGTAAACTTCGGCGGAATACGGGGCTAAGTGAATTGTGAGTTTCTGCTGGAAGGTGACGTTGGCCGGCTTGAAATGAAACTGAGGGTCAGACTGCATGACCTGCAACGTTCGCTCGCGGGTAAAG
Source organism: Terriglobales bacterium (assembly GCA_051986135.1). GTDB lineage: Bacteria > Acidobacteriota > Terriglobia > Terriglobales > Acidobacteriaceae > Gp1-AA122. The sequence continues at coordinate 1,501 of JBPYDQ010000448.1, forward strand.
TCGGTAGATATTATGGTTGCATTAGGGCCGACGACAGAATTTCCGCCCTGGTGGTCTGGGTGGTAATGAGTGTTGATTAGATACAAGACTGGAAGTCGCGAAATCTTACGGATTTCACGCAGGAGCTTGTCGCCTTCGGTCGCATTGAGACCAGTGTCAACGACCAGGATGCCTTCTTTCCCGACCAAAAATGTCGAGTTGGCACTGGCATCGTTGTCGGAGATGTAAGCGTACAAATCAAGCCCGATCCCGGTTACCTGCGGAGCGGCCCAGGCGGCAGTCGCGAACAGGAGGCCGACGGCAAGCCAGCTTTGATGGACGATACGCTTTTTAAATCCGCGATATGTTCTCAAGTGTGCTCCAAACCCTCGAAGGAACAAATGCTAGAAAATCGACTTCACCGCAAACCGAATCAGCCTGGCCCGCCCGATCCGAGGCCCGACGTTATTTTGTGCGGCGTCTGCTGTCTGGAACAGCGCCCCAAAATTCGGCGCCGCCGAAATATTGGCAGGCAGTGGGAACGCGAGTGATTGGCGATATTGAAGACCGTACAACTCGTATGCCACTCGCTCGACTGTCCGATGAACCTTCTGGTCATCACTTCCACTCTTCCCGTGATCCTACGCTTGGTTTGGGGAGCGAGAGGACGCACCTCGACAGCACCGAGCGAGGCAGCCGGCAGCGTGCTGCCCACTCCAGGGTTGCATCAAGCGATGGCAGCTCACGACGCTGAATCCTCCCAGCTGCTCTTTGGTGTCAGCATATGGACCGTCCTCTACGCCCCGCTTTTTCATCCTTAATTCTTATCGTGGTTCCCGTTTCCGGTACTTCCAGCGCATCGCCTGCGACGAAGGCGCCTGACTCGACCAGAGCCTTGTGGTACGCCCGCCAGGTGCCCGTGTAGGGGTCGGTCCCATCGCTTTTCCGAGACCCGAAAGCCTCGGGCGATTCGTAGATCAACAATGCGAATTGCATCCCCTTTCTCCTTCTGGAAGACAGTTTTATATGTACCTGAACCTATGACGTAAGGAAAGTCCATATTGCGACAGGCAGCTGCAGCAACGCATCATGGCCGTAGATGTTGCGTTCAGGCGCGATGATCGGCCTGTACTCGTTACTATGCAGAAACTTGGCGCCGACCGCTAAGCGAAATTCGTCTCAGGCTAGATGAGGATTTACGTGCGCTAAAATCGCATGATCCTCGACTCTGCTGAAGAGCCGAAGAATCGTGGAGCATGCCGCGGCTGTCTGCTTCGCTTTCAGCGAAGGTCGTCAACGGGGCGTCACTGATATGATTTCCGACGCGCCGCACGGCTTAGCATATGCTCAACTCTAAAAAGTCAAATTAGCGCCACACTGCTCGCATTCTTTCAATCCGCCGAGCAAGCAGCAGCAGTACTTCTGGCCTTCAACAGCGATAGTACCTGTTGAGCGGTAGCCGTCTCGCTCAACCGCGGAAATACCTTCGAAACGCTAGGACGATGTGCGTCGCCACCCCGGTCACTGCGTCCACGACAAAGGCCACATTGTGGCCGCGAATCGTAGCTGCTGCCCCGTTGATTCCACGCCAGCTGGTTGAAATACCGGCTTACACCACTTGCGTCACCCCGCCGTCGTAGGTACTCGTCAACGAGCCCGCAAAAGTTTCCTGTGCAATTTCATCTCCAGAACGCGTTCAAATACGAACCTCTCATTTAGAGAATCGATATCGCCGACAGCTTCGAGGCGCTGACGCGCATTCTCTGCTTTCTTATCGGAATGTCGGACGCGAATCGCGAGAATTTCTATCAAGCCATTCTCGCTACAGCCTATGCGCGAGTACCTGCAACCAACCCTGTACTCACTTATTCGAGTCCTCGCAGAAGGTGAGCGACACAGCCGACATGTCAAAGAAGAGCGGCAGTTGTACTGCGCCATTGAGCCAATCTATCTTCCCCGAACTCCCTGAGTGCTCGCGCGGAGACCGGCGGAGAACAGAAGAGCGTGTGTATGGTTGGACGCGAGGGGGCAGTATGGTTTTCCTCTTTGACAATGTCGATGACACGCTGACCTTATAGTCGGTTTCAAACCTTCAATTTCCACCGATGGGATGACGGCCCCCGATCTGCCGCGGTCACTTTCTAAAGGCGACATAAGGCCAGTCGGTGAAACCAGAGATCCGCCTTGGTCAGCCCCGAGGTAAACGGAGAGGCGGTCATCCTGGGACAGGTGTTATCTCGAGCGATAAGGGGCCCGCAAAGTCTGGGACAGCAATTAATCCATCGTTCCGGCACTAGTACGCGTAATCCTCGTTAATACAGAGGTCGACATGAAAGCTAAGTAGCATTGCGATCCGAAAAAGTAACTGTTAAAAGACTGAAAATGTAGTCGTAACAGGCGGCTCCGTCGGAAGATCTGCTGAAGCTATGCGGTTAAAGATGATGTGAAACCTTTGAGTCACCAGGTGGACGGTGCTCGTGATGTTTCCGCTTGACAGGGCCGATTCACTATAATAAAAATGCGTGCATTCACCTCTGTGCAAGGACAACAGTTTTGGGGTCCAGCGCGTGAGGCAAACGCGCCCACGTAGTCCGGAGAAAGGCAAGCTTTTTGCCAACTGAGTGTCCTTAAACCTGGGCGGACGGCCTGCAAGGCTGAAGGCGGATTTTCCATAACGCACAAATCGCCGCCCTAAGAAAGCGTTTCCGACACTCAAATTCTTCTAGTTTCGGACGATTGTGACGGACTCAATCGTTCGATAATCCAACGTGTTCGACAGGACCTGAGAGAGGGGAACTTGTCGGGAACAAGAACCAGGTACTGTCGGTGTGCTTTCCAGCCAGGAATCCGCCGGCATCGCTTGTTGACAATTCCATGATCCGGAATATTTAGCAGGCAAGCGCGAATTGGTCCGAAACCACAAAGGACTGAAATCCGAAACCACAACCATGCTGTCGCGAGGAGGGGTTTATGTGCGCGTTTCATTCTCGTGCCGGAAGGAACGCTGCAAGGTCGAACAGAGGAAAACACGGAAACGCAAAACAGGGCGCCGACGCTGGAGAAGTTGATGGCATTTCACGCGCAAAGCTTCCCCCTGTTCGAGATGTGCGGCTTCGCAAACTCTTGGAGATGATTGACTCCGAGCCTCTGGGAAGGATTCACGACTGGGCGGGGGCGTTGAACCTCAGTGAGTCGCATCTCCAGCGTCTCTTCAAGCAAGCCACAGGTCTTGCCCTCGGTCACTTGTTAGCCGAAAAAAGACTGCAGAGAGCGGCGAATCTCCTGACCAGCACCAATCTGAGTATCAAGGAAATCGCGTGCGCAGTCGGCTATGAGCATGGCTCGAGCTTCACGCGCGCGTTCGAAAGACGGTTTGAACAGGCGCCTCGCCAGTATCGTATGGGAAATGGCTGGGAGGAAATGTTAATAAACAGGCGCGCCAGCTAACTCTACCCAGGCTGCTTCGACGACCGGAGTCAATATGCTCGTTACGTGGCCATGGCGTCTCCGTGTCCATTCGTGTCCATTTGTGTGCGAGCGGCCTGACAGTTCCGGAACACTGTCTCCGTGCCTCCCTAATCGCTGTCGCACCGCTGAGCCCGTTTTTGCCAATCATTCATTTTGAACTGCAAAAGTGCTCACTCGTTGATTTCCGGTTTCACTTCCTTCGTCTTCTCGCGTGTCTTTCTCGCGCTAGCACGAAGTGCTAACGAAAACACGTTTTTGCTAACTCTTAGCCCTTGGAGCTTGGCTCGGGCTCGGACTAGAGTACACACGCAGTTCTTTCATGTCACATACAGATGTGATAAGTCGCGGACCAATGCTGGCAGCGTCGTTACTTGTCGAGACGCTGTACGGCCCAACGCACGAGGAGGAGGGAAATGTATTACAACGTTTTCGGAGAGAAGGTCTCCAAGCGGCGCTTCAAAGAGATGTGTGAGGCCGCCAAGAACCGACGCGAACTAATCGCCGCAGGATTATCGAGCCGGCGCGACCTCTTCAAGATGGGGTTGTTGACTGCGGGCGGCATGCTGGCGGCCAAGGCTGGCTTGAGCGCCCGGGCCCAGACAACGGTGCAGACGAGCAACCCTCCGAGCACGGGGCAAAACACCAGCCCGGGGACCAACCAGAACTGCGTACCTGGCAACCAAACACAAAGTCCGCCGACCCGAGCATTTATCCAACCGCTGCCCATCATGCCGATTGCAGCGAAGGTCTCATCATTGACTCCCGCGCCGACCTTAGACCCGAACACAGCTGCTGGCGAAGTCCGGGCGGCCGCGTTCCAGGCGCCGCAGATCGATGCTACCCGGTTCCCGATAGTTCCAGGTACGCTTTATCAGTTCAGCCAGAAGGAGTTCACAACCAGTTTCTCCCCCGACCTGCCGAGTCAGACAATGTGGGGGTTCGACGATGGCACGGGCACACGCAGCCCAGGACCTACTTACCAAGCTTTTTACGGCCAACCGCAGATTACGCGCAACATCAATTCACTGCCTTCGATCTCGCAAGTCAACAACACGGGCTTTGGTATGGCCTCGGTATCGACGCATTTGCACAACGCGCACAACCCTTCAGAAAGCGACGGCAATCCGTGCGACTTTTACCCCAGCGGGCACTTCTGCGACCAGTACTACCCCAACGTGTTGGCTGGATTTAACTCTACCAACCAGCCCAACGGCGACGTCAACGAGGCGCTGAGCACGTTGTGGTATCACGATCACCGTGTGGACTTCACCTCACAGAACACTTATAAAGGGCTGTTCGGATTCTATTGCCTCTTCAACCAGTTTGATACCGGCGATGAAACCACTGGGTTCCGTCTTCCCAGCTTCCCGCAGTTCGATATTCCGCTGGCCTTCAACGACAAAGTCTTTGATCCGACTACCGGCCAGTTAGTCTTCGATCTATTCAACCTGGATGGCATTTTAGGGGATAAGTTCCTGGTCAATGGAGTGATCCAGCCCTTTCTTCAAGTTTCGGCACGCCGCTACCGGTTCCGTCTGCTGGACCCGGGCCCGTCCCGGTTCTATGAGTTTTTTCTGACCGGCAATGTTGGAGGGCAGGGCTCAGCTACGACCAATCCCTTCTTCCTGATTGGCACGGACGGTAACCTTATTCCGGCCCCTGTCCAAGTCAACAGCGTGCGCATTGGACCCGCCGAGCGAGTGGACATCATCATTGACTTCACCAACTTCGCCGGGCAGACACTGTACCTGGAGAACCGTCTCAACCAAATTAACGGCCTGGGCCCAGTAGCTGTCGACAGCCAGGTTGCTCCGCAGAACAGTTCTTCGACCGAATGCGGCCTGGTTCTTAACGATTCAAGTCAGGGCGCCATCAAGCCGGCTGGCGCGGGCGATATGGTCCTGCAGTTCCGAGTTGGCTCGGCTGTCACCGACAACAGCCTGCCTCCCAGCCAGCAGAGGTTCTACTCGTTGCCTAGCCAAACAGCTCCCGCTAGGATCGTTCGCACCTTCAAGTTCGACCGCCTGAATGGTCAGTGGTCCATCAACGGCCAATTCATGGACTGCAACAACTTTCGCTTTACGGTGCAGCAGAACAGCGTAGAGCACTGGCTCTTGACCAATCTCACCGGCGACTGGACGCACCCTGTGCACATCCATCTGGAGGAGCACCAGATCATGAGCCGCAACCGGTCGGCGCCAAGGGTGCCTACCGATTTGGGACGGAAAGACGTGACCCAACTCCACCCCAACGAGAGAGTGGAGCTCTTCTTCCGCTTCCGCGACTGGCTGGGTAAGTACCCGATCCACTGCCATAACGTAGTGCACGAGGACCACGCCATGATGGCGCTGTGGCATGTTGCGCCGACCGGTGACAATGTGACGGTACCGTAACAAGGCAAACAAGCTGCGCCTCACACCACGTGGTGTGGGGCGGGGGAGGTTCGATCATGACGCATATTTCCAGACGAAAGTTCCTTAGCCTGACGACAGCCGCACCCTTGGCGGCGGGAGTGCTGAGCACCACGGCAGTCGCTAGTGAAGCCCGCAAGTTTGCCCCGGCCACGCAGGAGACTGCACGCAAGCGCCTCCAGGAACAGCATCTGCCTAATCTTCCATTGATCACCCACGAGGGTAAACAAATGATGTTCTATGACGATCTGGTCAAGAACAAAGTCGTTACCCTCAACTTCTTCTTTGCCAAATGTGACGAAATTTGCCCGATGGTCACCGCTAACTTGGCGAAGGTGCAGAAGCTGTTGGGTGATCAGGTGGGCCGGGACATTCACATGTATTCCTTTACGTTGAAACCGGAAGAGGACACGGTGGCCGTGATCGACGACTACCGAAAGAAGTTCGGCGCGAAGCCCGGCTGGACGTTCTTCACCGCCAAGCCGGACGACATGGAGAGGCTCCGAAAGGCGATTGGGTTCACCTACCCGGATCCTGCCGTCGACAAAGACAAGACGCAGCACATCGGCAACGTTCGCTACGGCAACGAACCACTGATGTACTGGTCGGCCTGTCCTGGGATGGCGCATGCGAAATGGGTGGCTGAGACGTTTGAGTGGATGATTCATCCCGATCGCAGCCGGGTACAGGCGCCCTGACCCTTTGTTGGAGACGAATAGGGCTGGTTATCAAACAGGTTCTTCATTCTGGGGCCGCGGAATAACGGTGCGCCAGGGAGGATAGAGTTGTGAAAAGCATATTAAAGAGCGTTTTGGTTTGCATTGGCATGGTCGTCATGGTGGGGCAGATGTCTGCCCAGAGGGCAGCGACAGGTAACGCAACGAGGTTCACTCAAATTAACCCCCCACCGTGTGATTTCAATGACCAGTTCTATAACGACAACGGCATCGATGTGAGCCAGTTGGTCCTGCGGTTTGGGGATAATAACGGCACCACTCGACAGACTGGCCCTCCAGCTACAGGCAATCAGGTCAATTATGTGGCCGACAGCAACTGCAGCGGTAACGATCCCACACGCCGGAATTTTCGTATACTGGCGACTACCGGAGGCAACGCGGACGATGGTAACAGTCCCTTCACCAACGGGAGGCCCGAAACTGCTGAGTTCATTTCCATCCTGGCCTTCCTGACCAGCCAAACCGCATTTGAAAGCAACTACTCGCGGACCGTTGGCGCCATTAATGGTGGCCTCGACGGCGTTCAGCAGAATGCGGGCGAAACTATGTCGATCACCCCCGGTACCGACGCAGGTGGGAACGCGACCGGCCTGAATCCACGCGGAATCAGCATGCAGTATATCGTCAGTAACTTTGAGGCTTACGCAGCGGTGAAGCAAATGACGCCCCAGGGCTTCGCCGCCAATCCGTGTCAGGCCGATATGCAAGCGCCGGGCTTCCCCACCACGCCCTGCTTCGATCTCGGCACGGTCCAGAGCGTGTTTACCCCCAACCTGAGGCAGAACTGGAGGTTCGCCACCAATCGCAACGCCGTGGACGGCAGCGACAACAACTGCATCAGTACGGATTCAAGTGTATGCGCCAGCTTCAGTGACAGCCCGTTTGGTTATTTCTGCGACGATCTGCTGGGTATGTGGGTCATCACCTATTTTTGGTTCACACAACCTCCCAATACTACCGATGCGGTCTGTGCCCCCATCTTCAAGTCTATCGGTCAAAAGAACGGCTTTAACTTGGATGGTACTCCCATTATTTTGACTGCCGACGAACTCAACAACCAGATTGAGGCCAACAATTGCGGCGCCGAAGGCAAAGAGGCGGTGGACGGGAGCGACGGAGGTGCTGTCTGGCTTATATGTCCGGCGATTGCCGACCCACGCAACGGAGGCATAGCTAGTGACGCGTTTCTGGACGTGGTCCGTCTGCCCAACGGCAACCCGCAGGATAGGTACGTAATGAATCAATATAGTTGCCTGCAGAACAACGGGAAGTTCTGCTTCGAAAGTGCTCCGGAGCAGTAGCCGGAGAGGTCGGTACTCTCGCTCTTTGCCCTTGGCTGGCGGGTCCAGCCAAGGGTGCGCTTTCTGGCGCATGGGCGATAATTTTCTGGCCAAACCGGGGTACTAACAATGGGTCGGGGGGCAGCCAGCACGAGTTCGCGACGTGATTTTCTCAGACTGGCGGCCGGCGCCACCGCCTTCGGTCCTTTCTTCCTCTTTCCTGAGCGCGCACTTGGTGGTCAAAAAACCCTCAAGATCGCAAAATGGGCCCACTTTCTTCCTGAGTTTGATGAATGGTTTGTCAAAGACCTGGCCCTCAACTGGGGCAAGCGGAATGACACAAAAGTTACGGTTGACGTCATTCCAGTAGAGCAGATTCGCGCCCGCGCCTTCGCGGAGGCCAACGCCGGCAAAGGGCACGACCTCTTTATATTCCCATGGCCTCCCGCAGAGTTTTGCCAGCACGTGATTGATCATGGCGAGATCTATCAAACAGTCGCCACACGGTACGGTGCCATACAGCAGCTCGCGTTTCGGTCAACCTTTAACAGCAAGACAAAAACGCACTTCGGCTTCGCGGATTTCTGGATTCCTTCGCCAGTGCATTTTTTTGAAGACTATTGGCGCGAGATTGGAATGCCTCTGGGTCCCGTCCACTACGGCAGTTTGCTGGGTGGCGGGGCGAAGATAAAGGACAGGTTCGGTATTTCCTCCGGTCTGGCGTTTTCCCCGACCTTAGAGGGGAACGTAACTCTGCACACCATATTTTACGAGTTTCGCGCCTGGATATTTGATCCAGGCGGAGATGTAGTTTTCGGGAAGAACGCTTTTGCTCTAAACGCACTCAAATACATTCAGTCCCTCTATCAATCTTCGGGAAGCCCCGAGCAGCTCAGGTGGAGCTCGGGAGGCAATGTGCGCGCTATGTTGGCCCGCAAGACTTCCTCAAGCATCAATGGCATAAGTCTCCTGCGCACGGCGGAAAGGGAGAGTCCGGAAATAGCAAAAAAGATAAGGATTCAACCTCCTTTGATCGGAAGCAACGGGATGGGGGTAACGGCGTTGCCTCATGTCACCAACTGCTCGGCGATTTGGAAATTTGCCAAGAACCAGGAATTAGCCAAGAAATTCGCCGGCGATCTGATCGACAGCTCACGCACCAGCTACGAGCAGTCAAAAGGCTGCAATCTCCCGATTTATCCCAAAACGCTTCCTGACTTCGTGCTCCGCATCGCGAAAGATGTTCGCGCGGATCCTCCATACAAATATGCAGAGCTGCAAGATGCACTGCATTGGACACCGAACCTTGGGGCGCCGGGAATTGCGACGCCGGCCTACATGGAGATTTTCAACAGCTCTGTAGTTCCCAAAGTGGTGGCACGGGTCTTGAATAGCGAGCAGAGCCCGGAGGATGCCGCTGCCGTCGGAAGGGAAGAGATACAGCGCATTTTTGAAAAGTGGAACCAAGTAAGCTGATCCTGGCAAATCCAAAAGAAGATTCCAATGTATCCTAGGTGACGGTATAGTATGGTGACACAGAAGTTTACATCCCTACTCCTTCTATTATTAATAGTCGCCCCTACGGCTAATCTTTCATGCAGCCCAATACCGCGTAAGTCTCCGGAATTCATCATCACCGAGTCCTCGGGCAAACGGGTACTGCTCTCCAGCTTCAAGGGCAAGGTGGTGATGATCGAATTCCTCTTTCTAAAATCCCCCAAATGCCTGAACCTGGCCAGGACTATGAATAAGCTCGGTACCGACCTAGGAGCGCGTGGCTTCGAGCCTATTGCCGTGGCCTTTCCTGCGCCCGGCTCTGGCGCTACCGGCCCACTAGTCGGTTACATGGTTGACTACTTCAAGCTTACCTACCCGGTAGGTTACGCCGATAAAAATGAGGTAGATCAGTACCTCAGTCGTGCGCAAAGCGAAGTCTTAAGGATTCCCCAGGTTGTGATCATAGACCGTGC
>JBPYDQ010000449.1:0-6500 GCA_051986135.1 Terriglobales bacterium
TTTTCGTTTATGGGACTCTCTGCTCTGCTGCAAGAGTTTTGTAACCAGCCCGGTCCAACCGGTTTGGTGACTCGCTCCGAGTCCTTTGCCGGTGTCTCCATGGAAGTATTCATGAAACTGAATCAAGTCTTGCCAGTGGGGATCGGATTGGAATTTCCCAATGTTGCCATTGGCCGGACGCCTTCTCTGGTCATCGCGCAGAAAGATGCGGGTGAGGCGTCGTGAAAGTTCGGCAGCAACTTCCGAGAGTGTCAGCATGTTTCCCGACCGAACGGGGAATTCCACTTTGAATTCGTCACCCAGGTAGTGATGAAACTTCTGCAGTGACTCGATCAACAAGAAGTTTACCGGGAGCCAGATCGGACCACGCCAGTTGGAGTTCCCACCAAACAGCCGCGTCGTGGACTCGGCCGGTTCATAATCGACGCGGTGCTCCATGTCATTTACGGCGAGGCTGTACGGATGGTCACGGTGAAAGCGAGAGAGAGCTCGAATACCATAGGGCGAAAGGAATTCCTCTTCGTCCAACATCAAGTGCAGGATGCGCCGCAACTGATCTTTTGTGGCGATTGAAAGCAGCCGTCGCTCGCCCATCCCGGCCGTGCGCATACAAGCCACGTTGGCCGTTAAGTCACGCCGATTGTCGATAAACCATTCCAGTCGGCGTTTGAAGCCTGGCAAACGATCGAGTAGTTCCGGTTCTAAGGTCTCAACCGCAAACAGCGGAATAAGACCGACCATAGAACGAATGCGCATGGGGTACTGGTGGCCGTCAGGAAGCTTCAGAACGTCATAGAAGAAACCGTCGGTCTCGTCCCACAGCCCAACGCCGTCGTGACCGCGATAGCTCATCGCGTGCGCAATATAGATAAAGTGCTCCCAGAATTTGCTGGCGACATCTTCGTACGCGGGATCCTCGCCGGCCAATTCCAGGGCAATTGCCAGGAGGTTGAGCGTGTACATCGCCATCCAACTCGTGCCGTCAGATTGCTCAATGTAGCCTCCTGTGGGTAATGGAGCGCTACGATCGAAGACGCCGATATTGTCGAGCCCGAGAAACCCGCCCTGGAAGATGTTCATGCCTTCCGCATCTTTGCGGTTTACCCACCAGGTAAAGTTGAGCAACAGCTTGTGAAAGACACGTTCGAGAAACACGCGATCACCTTTGCCGCTGCGTTTCTTGTCAATTTTGTACACGCGCCATGCCGCCCAGGCGTGAACCGGAGGGTTGCAATCTCCGAGTGCCCATTCGTAGGCGGGCAACTGGCCGTTGGGATGCATGTACCACTCGCGAATCAGCAGGATCAGTTGCTGTTTAGCAAAGTCGGGGTCGACCAGAGCCAAAGGGATCGAATGAAACGCCAGGTCCCAGGCTGCATACCAGGGATACTCCCATTTATCGGGCATGGATATCACGTCGGCGTTGTAGAGGTGTGGCCACTCCTTGTTGCGGCCGCTTAGCCGCTCCAAGGGCGGAGTTGGGTTACCGGGATCACCTTCAAGCCAGCTCTTGACCACGTAGTGGTAGAACTGCTTGGACCACAGCATTCCGGCAAAGCCTTGGCGCATAACATTCTTTGCATCAGCTGAGAGATCCTCGGGAATGATTGTTTCGTAGAACTCATCGGCTTCACGCTTGCGGAGAGCAAATAAGCGGTCGAAGTCGTCGAACGCGGTTTTGTCATTGTCTGAGAAATCGAGATTCGTCAGTCGCAGCCTGACAGAGAGGCTTTGGCCGGCAGCAAGCTCCAAAGCATAGTGCGCCGAGGCTTTCGTCCCCCGAAGGTCAGCCGAAACGGCTGTCTTTATGTCGTCGACAATATAGTCGTTGATGCCGTCCTTCACGCATGCAGCGTGGTTCTCAACTCCGAACAGTCTCTTGAAGTTTGTCTCGTTCTCGGTAAACAGTACTTCAGGAGACCCTTCGTAGTAGAGCTGGTGCCGGCCATATCTTTGATGGTTCAGCTCGACGGCGCCGCGCACCTTGTGCAAGAACGGACGACCATCATCCGTCCCCCATGACCACGTATTGCGAAACCAAACTGTGGGCAGGAGGCGAAGACGCGCAGTTTCGGGACCTCGATTAATCGCGGTAAGCCTGATCAGAATGTCTTCCGTATCGGCTTTCGCATACTCCACAAAGACATCAAAGTACCGATCATCATCAAACACCCCCGTATCCAGCAGTTCGTACTCTGGTTGATCCTTCCCGCGTCGTCGGTTTTCTTCGATCAATTGCGCATAGGGAAAGGCAGCGTGGGGATATTTATACAGAAACTTCATATACGAGTGCGTAGGCGTGCTGTCGAGGTAGAAGTAGTACTCCTTAACGTCCTCGCCGTGATTGCCTTCGTTCCCAGTGAGGCCAAACAGACGCTCCTTCAAGATGGGATCTTGCTCGTTCCACAAAGCCACAGCAAAGCAGATCAACTGATGGCGGTCCGAAATTCCGGCGATCCCATCCTCATTCCAGCGGTAAACACGCGAGCGGGCATGCTCGTGAGGAAAGTATTCCCAAGCGTTGCCATGCGGGCTGTAGTCCTCCCGCACCGTACCCCAGGCCCGTTCGCTCACATACGGTCCCCAGCGCTTCCAGTGCTTTTTGCGCTCGCGAGACTGTGCGAGTCTGACCTCTTCTGGGGTTTTCGGCATGGAGATTTCGACCACGACTACTATCGGATCAACCCAACTGTCAAATCGATTCGCCGCACCCTGAAAAGATTCAACCGCCGACGCCGGTACTTTGTTCCTATCGGCTGCTGAGCGCTGGAAGCACCTAAACCTTGGGGCAAGTGATCTCCAACTGCTAGCCCCTGAACGACATAAGGATACGAAGACACACCGAGCATCGGAACCAATCCAGTCGACTTAGCATCTTCCGCAAAAAGAACGGGCCAGCAATCAGCACGTGGACGGTGCGGCAAATTACTCGGCCTTGGAGCATCACGAGCTTGTCAACCGTGGGTTGGACACCATATTCACAGGATGGGCGGTACGCCTCCTGGCTGGGCCGTTCGCCTGAACAAATCCGAGACCGCCTCCAGTCAGCTCGCGCGCACATGGGTTTCACTTGCCGTTTGAGGCAACAGACCACAAACACGGTTTGGTTATTCTTGGAAGTTGGCATGTTCCGCAGCCATCTCGGCATGCTGATCGAAATCGATGGCACCGCTTACAGCCTGAAAAGGACAGGGCGGAGAGCAATGCGCACGCCAAAGAAGTAGGCGAGCCCGCGAAGCACCTAGAAGCAGGCAAGAGCAAATGAGGAATCTGTTTTTAGGCTTTCTCGGCAACAGCTTGCCCGCTAGAACAAACCGTACGTTCCGAGGGTCCGACGAGAGGCGCCTCGCGCCCGCGGGCCGACACCTCCTCCATGGCCTCAATGTGCCCATCGCGGGCCAAGAGTGCGCAATCAAAATTGTTCACCGTAGGGCAAACGTGGCGCGGAAGAAGGTAAAGTGCGTCGCCGATCATTGGACCAGCGGCATCCCCCGCGACCGCCAGGGGCAGGTGCTCCTCACTAGGAGAAAGCGGCGTGAGTTCTGGATGTCCAACCACGGCACAGGTGGGCACTCCGGCATCAGCTGATACCGCCTTGTGCCCGCCGTCGCAGGTGACTACGCCGAGCCGTGGGCGGCTAATTACCCGCGTCAATACCAGTACGGCCGGCCTCAAGCCGTATTCTCCGGGGAGTTGGATCAGACTGGTAGCATCGCCGTAGACAATCGTGCCGGGCGAGACACGATGAATGAATTCACGCCCCTGAAAGCCTTGGTAAGCAAGCGAGCACGGGAGCGTCGGCGTTCCCGCGGTGATCACCTCCGGCACGCGTAGTCCACTGCGTTGTATCTTACTCACAAGTTCCAGCAAGAGATCATAGCCAGCATGCGCCGCTGTGCTTCGTGCGTGCCCCTCGAGCTCTCCATACTGGCCGTCGTAGTAGTGCAGGCCGCCGAACTCGATCCCTGCCTCTCCGACCGTGCGCACCAGGCCGACAACCTTATCGCTGCGGCTCTGTTCGACCCCGGTGCGATTCATACCTGGATTGATGTCGAGAAACACGCCTACCTGGCCGCCTCGCCATTGCCTCACTTGTTCCTCGTTCTCGGCCAGGACGGAAATGCGCACTTCCGGGAACTGATCGGCAATTTCTCTGACCCGCCGCGCATTGGCCCCCACCGCTGGATAAGCGAAGAGTACATCTCCCGCGCCGTTGCGACAGGCCACCAGCAATTCGAGCGTGGTCGCACATTTGAAATTGCGGATGCCGTGCTCGACCAGCATACGGAGCGTAAAGCCCAGCTTTGCCGTCTTGATGTGCACGCGCCAACGATTCGCGTCACCGCCCAACAGTGCCAGAGTGTGCTCGATGTTGGAGGAAACGATCTCTGGATAAAGGAGCAGCGCGGGCGTAAGCACGTCGTCGACAGAGGAAACTCCGTAGCACCGCTCCCAGGCGAATTCCGTCAGCATGAACTTTGGCGCAGCCATAGCGCCTCGATGATAACGCGTAACCGCGACTCAGTGCCACAGAACAGGTTGCCTGGTTGCCAGCCAGGTAACAGGTGAAGTTGATTGACCCCATGAATCCCCGATAGTAGGCTTTGTCAACCCTTATGCCGGTGACGAGCCCCAACCTGACAGAACGACTCGAGCGAGCTGACTTAATCCGCGGCCTTGGTCTGTGGTCGGCTACAGCTATCGTGATTAGCGACACCATCGGAACGGGTATTTTTCTCGTCAGCAGCGACATGGCTCGAGCCGTGGGTACGGCCACTCTGGTTTTTGCCGCCTGGATCGTCGGTGGGCTCATCGTGTTGTGTGGCGCATTCTGCTACGCCGAACTAGGCGCGACATTTCCACAAGCAGGCGGCGCCTATGTCTACCTCAACCGCGGTCTCGGTCCGCTTTGGGGGTTTCTTTTCGGCTGGATGAGTTCGTTTCTCGAGCGGCCTGCGGGCATGGCTACGCTGGCGGCCGGGTTTGTACGCTTCCTAGGCTTCCTCTTTCCGGTTGTGGGCACCCCCCTGTTCACCAGCCATATTCGACACTTCAACTTCACTTTCACTGTGGCCCAGCCGCTAGCAGCGCTGGTGGTGATGGCAGTCACCGCCCTCAACTACTTGAGCGTGCGTATGGGTGGCGCCATCCAGGTGGTACTGACATCCCTGAAGATGGTTACGATCGCGGTGATCGTGGTGGCGGGTGTGTTATTGGGAAAGCGGCCGGCATTCGACGCCGCACCCACAGTCACCCACCTAGGTTTAGTAACGATTAGTGGCTTTCTGACCGCCCTGGTTCCAGCTATGTGGGCTTACAACGGCTTCAACGACCTCGGCGACGTCGGTGAGGAAATTGCGAGCCCTGAGAAAAACATTCCGCGAGCAATCATTTTGGGACTCGTTACAGTAGCCGGCCTATACTTGCTGGCAAACGTTGTTTACTTCCGAACGCTGCCGTTCACAAAGCTGATGCAGTCACAGCATGTTGCCTCAGATGTGGTCGAGTCGTTCGCTAACTCCCGAGGGGCGGCCTGGTTGACGATAGCCATGGCCATCTCCGCTCTCGGAGCGCTCCACGTCGTAGTCTTAACCGGCGCCCGTATTCCTTTTGCGATGGCTCGTGATGGCGTCTTCTTTCAATTCGCTAAACGCGTTCAACCTTCTTTTCGCACCCCCAGCGGTGCGTTGATCTTTCTTGGCTCCGTAGCCGCGCTGCTCGCACTCAGCGGGACTTACGAAGAACTCTATTCTTTGTTTGTCTTTGCGGTGTGGATTTTCTTCGCGTTGACTGCGATTGCTCTATTTCGTTTGCGCCGAAAAGAACCCAACCTATTCAGACCATACCGTGCTTGGGGCCATCCCTGGACGACGCTCATCTTTTTGGTCGCCGCAGTCGCTCTTACGGCCAACCTGTGGGTGGTCCGGCCGGTGCGATCCTCGCTGGGACTGGCAGTGATCCTGGCAGGCATCCCATTTTTTTACCGCTATCGGAAGTCGCTTATGCCGCGGTTGGAGCCTCGAACAGAGAAGTAGTTGGTTCTGTAACGCGGGAAAAGCCGTTCTCGCCTGCTTCGATCCGGCGATTGACATCCGCATAAGCCGGGTGGAATTGCCCGCATGAAGCCGACCTCGAGCAGAACCTTGGCCTTTTCGGCGGCTGCGATCGCGGCGTCTACATCTTCAATGGTCACGGCCAGCGGCTTCTCGCAAAAAATGTGCTTGCCGAAAGCCGCCGCTGTCTGAACCGCGCATATGTCGAACTTGGATGGTGAGGCGGTCACCACTGCGTCGATGTCCTTTCGCTTAAGCAGGGCGTCTTCTGGTACCGGAAATTGCTATAGGTCCATTCCTTCAAGGTCAATCATCTTCCTCACATCGAAGGTGGCCTTGATCTCGAATAAATCCGCTCCCCGACTAAGAAACTGGAGTTCTTTCTCGTCCGCCGAGATGATCGGTTGACCGGTCACACTCGTCTTGGGGAAGTGGAAGACGATGGCG
>JBPYDQ010000450.1:0-7410 GCA_051986135.1 Terriglobales bacterium
GTGACACGGCTACGTTTCAGGATTGCTCGCACGAACCGCCACGCCGCAAATGTTGCGACCGCATAAAAGAAGCTATTGCCCAGAACAGTGCCACAGGCATCCAGAAAAGTCTTGGTCGAATCAAGCAGGAAATCTGAGCTGATCCAATCAAGCGGCCACGAAGATGTGATCAAGAATTCGCTGAGTTCGTCCTTCGAATTGCCGGTCAGCACATGAAACCAGCCTTCTGCGAGCGTGTACAGAGGCAGCGATAGTGCGAATCCGAAATACCAAAGGAGAAAAGTAAATCGGAATCGCTGCCTTCCCGCATTAAACCAAGGTGGAATTGCCTTGCCCAAAGCGATACGCAGCGGGATCGAGGAAATGATTAAGCAAAGCAGCCACGTTCCTGCGTGAGCGGAACTGTACATTGCGATTCCAATAGCACCGAGAATTGTGACGATAAGCAACCACAGTAGCCGAGGGTACGCAATAGGAATACACAGCTCCGACTCACAAAGAGCACACCTGAGAACGCCATGCCCTGCAACAATGAAGATCTGCCTCTTGCAGACAGGACAACTCGGTGGCTCTGGCTTCAGTGGATTAAACAAGCACGACTCCCACGGCGATAGATAGGCTCGATCTTTCATCGAATTCTAGCACCGCATGATCGAGCGCTGATCCCTGTTTGCTGCACAGAGCTGGGTCGATGAGAACCTGGCAGCCCATCGTTGTTACTTTTCCTTGTGGCGTGGCTTCCCGTTTACCTCGGCGCCTCCGGGGGTCGCGTGGTTTACCGAGGCCCCAGACGGGATTTGGGGCTTTAGGCATCGTCAGTTGTCGATAAATCTTATGCCCCTATCGACAAGTGCGCCATGGACAAAACTCGTCAGGAGCACGTCTCTGATGTTGGCGCACTTGCGATAGGGGGATTTGCAGGAAGCCGCTGGCGGTTGTGGCGGACGCTATGGGTTTTGATAGGGATGTGGATGGTTTGTTGGCTGTGATTCTAGAGGGGTAAGCAAAAGGCGTGAGCCGCTGCTAAACGATGACCACTGCTCAAGCGGAGATACTCAGGGCTACTCTCCACTTTGCGGGGCCATTAGCGGATTGGTTGGGTTGGCGCATGCTCGTCCAACTGGAATCCAGGCCCGGCCGCATCTGTTTGCGTCGGCTCCTGCGTCGCGTCGGCGCCTTGGCCTGTCCGCCACGAAACGAATCAGCCTGTGTATCCGCAACGCGCTCTGAAAGTCCTCTCCGCTCAGGTCGTCCTCCCGCTCGCCGAACCTCAGCCAGAAGAACGCACTAAGACTTTCCCTGTAGAGATAGATCGCACCAGTGTTTTGCCGACCCGAAATACTCTGGAGGATCAGGAAACCGTCTTGGGCTTCCACCAGGCGTTCGGCGCGTCCTTCAGCGCGATTGAGGAACGCCCGAAGTACCTCCCAGCGATTGGTACCCGGAGCAAGTCCGAGATCGGAAATCGACATGACGTAATCGACATGCAAGCTCCCCAGCAGCTCACGCTTTGGTGATGACATGATTGTTTCCCCTTCTGAGTATATGGTGTTAATAAAATAGCTTCCGTGTCTGCCGAGGCATGGCTTTGCGCGGACAGCGGGGTGTTTCCACGCAGCCCTTTCGGGCTTCCTGTCTCAACGCCGAACATCAATTGGAAAAGCTCTGGGAATAGAACTGACGTAGAATGATTTCTGATATGCGATTATGGGAGGCCGCATCAGGCGGTTGGCTCGCGGTCCGGATAAATTCTGGTTTGCTCGTTATCCGCTCAGACTTCTCAGCATCCATGGAATGCCCTGCCATGTTCAGTGAAGTGGGCGTTATGGAAGGAATATCTGTTTCCTACACGAGTAGCTATTGCAGCTTTGCGTATTCGGCTTTCGCTTGCTTGTAGATAGGAACGTCCGGATCAGCGTCTTTCCAGAGCGTGAGGAAATCCTGATAGGCGGTACGGGCCTTGGTGGTGTCACCCTGTAGGCCATAAGCGCGCGCCAATCCGAGGCGGGCCAGCGCTCCCCATGGAAAGTTCGTCACCACTCCCCGGTGGTCGATAAACTTTTGAAATTCTGCTGCCGCCGCGTTGCCGTCGTGCAGCATAAGATAGGCTTTTCCCCGCAAATAGACGGGGCATAAGTAAACGTTGAGCCCGGTTGGGCTGCCTAGCTCGATCGAGCTCGATGCGTGCATGAGCTCGATTGCCCGGCGCGGGTCTTTACGCTGCAAGGCGACTCCCGCCCGAATTGTAGGCAGCCAGTACCTCTGAACCAGCGTGTCCAAGGGGAATGCCTTATCGAGTTCGGCAACCAGTTTCTCCGCCGCTGCCGTATCACCGGCTCGGGCCAAGACTAGTGCCGCTATGGCCCGCACGTCGCGGTTCGGGGCCAGATTCACGGCCGCATTGACATTGGCCCGCGCCTGCTCAAGATTCCCCGACTCCACCTCGCGCAGCCCGGCAAGTACCTGATACCCCGCAGCAGTCTCTTTGGCGTCGTTGTGCTGGGCTGAATCCATCGCACGCCAAGTCAGCTCACGCGCCATTTCTAATTTTCCGTACCAGGCCTCCGTGTCGGCTTGCTCGGACAACAACGCGTCTTCCGCGTCCGGCTTGCCCATGGCACCGGTCGTCAACCTTGTCATCTGCGCTATGTCGCCCTTCAAAAAAGCCAACACATAGCGATCATATAGCATGTCGGTTTTAGTCTTGCGCTCCTTCGCTTGTTTGAACACTGCCTCCGCCTCTTCCAGACGGTTGAGGCTTATGTAGTCCTCCGCAAGGTTGATATAGCTGTACGGCGTATCCGGGTCCAGGCGCATCGCCTCCCTGGCTTCATCCAATGCCTTTTCATAATTCCCGAGGGCAGTGGACACGTTTCCCAGGTGTAAAACAGCCGTATAGTCCCCCGGGTAAGTTTGCTGCCACAGTTCGTAGGCCTGTGCCGCCTTCTCCAGCTCTCCCGTCGTCAAGAAGTAGTAGTCCGCTTCGATGTTGAGCCGCTCCCGTTCGCTTACCTTCTCCCGCAGGTCGAAAGCCTTACGTCCATTTTCCGCCGCCCGGCCAACTTCGTTGAGGTTGGTGTACAGACTCCCCATGGCGCGGTAAGCCATGGCAAAATTCGGGTCGAGTTCCACCGCTCGTTTGTAGAAAGGCAGCGCGGCCGTATTGCCCTTCGCAATGACTGTCTTACGTCCCAGACTGTAGGCTTTTAGCGCCTCCAAGGACGGCGTGGTCGCTTCGTCCAGTGGGGTTCCGTATCTCTCGACCGAGCTCAGCGACTCGCCGAGTTTCTGGCGCACCTTCGTCGCTGCGTCCCCCAACGCTCCGAGTACCTTTTCCTTGCCGTTGGCCGTCACCTGCTCCTCGGCCAGCGTGTCGCCGGTTTGGCAGTACACTGCCTTCAGGCCCAGCACGTACTGGCTGCCGAGGCTCCCAATGGAGCCCTCAATGGTGGCGGTGCTGGCCGTCCGCTGGCAGACCTCGCGCGCGAGTTCCTGGGTGAGCCGTGCGTCCTTGGGCCGCGACATCAAAGTGAGCGTCTGTGCGATGCGCGTGTCGGAGAGCAAGTTCAGAAACGGCGACTGCTCCAGTTGGGCCGAGAGTCCTTGGCGCAGCGTGCCGTCGAAGACGGGGTCGCCGGTGGTGTTGGTGAAGTCGGCCAGAACGACGGTGTCTTTCTCGGTCAGGCGATGCGCCTGGCGCTGGTGGAGATAGAAATAGACAGCCACCGTGGCCACAGCTAGCAAGGCCACTGCCGCCGGCACCAGTCGCTGTCTTTGTAGGGGTGGTTCGGGAACAGCCCCGACAGCATTCAAATCCGCCAGCATCTCGGCGGCTGACTGGTAACGAACGGAGCGATCCTTTTCGAGCGCCTTGCTGGCAATCGATTCGACTGCGGGAGGCAGGGATGGTTTAAGCCGCGTGGCGGAAGGGGGGACAGCCTGCAAGACCTCACTTATGACCGCACTGATGGTTTTGCCCCGAAATGCTCGCGTGCCCGTTGCCATTTCATAAAGCACCGCGCCAAACGAAAATAGATCTGTCCGCGAGTCTAGTTGCTTGCCGCGGATCTGTTCCGGCGACATGTAAGGAGCCGTGCCGGCGGCCAAACCGGGGCTGGTCAAAGCGAGCTGCGTGGGCGAATCCGAGCGGATCAACGGCACAGACAGCCCGGCGAGGCCGAAATCGAGAATTTTTATCTTCTCTTGCGCGGTAATAAAGATGTTGGCAGGCTTGATGTCGCGATGGATCACTCCTGCGTTGTGTGCGGCTTTGAGACCATCGGCAATTTGCGCAGCCCAATCCAGCAACCGAGGCAGCGGAAGACCCTCCGGGCCGATTCGTTGCTTCAGAGTTTTCCCTTCCAGCAATTCCATCACGATGTAGGGCTGGCCATGGTGCTCACCCGTTTCGTAGATAACGCAGATATTAGGGTGATTTAAGCGTGCAGCGGCCCGCGCTTCTTCCCTAACGCGGGCTGTCGACGTAGAGGCATCCTCGTCGCCTCTGAGAAACTTGAGAGCTACTGGCCGCGACAGGATAAGATCCTCGGCCCGATAAACAACGCCCATGCCGCCCCGTCCCAATTCGCTCGTGATTCGGAAGTGGCCGCCAATCGTCTCGCCAGCTGATACAGGGGAGGCAAACAACGATTCAGCAGTAGCCGTGCCGGAACTGACAAGGAAGCTTCCGGCACGAGCATCTCGCGAGAGCAATTTCCGGGCTTCGGCAATGACGGACGGGGTCTCGTCTGATTTCACGATCACGCTGATACGCTTGGCGACGGAATAATCCAGGGCTCGCGAGAACAACAACTTTACACGTTGCCAGCGTTCCGCGTTCATTTAGACAGCTCCTCCTGGAGCCATGCGCGCGCCATCCGCCATTCGCGGTTGATCGTGCGCTCCGATACGCCAAGCGCCTCGGCAATTTCGGCCTCCGACATTCTCCCGAAGAACCGCATCTCAACCACCTGACATTGCCGCGCGTCCACCTGGTGTAACTGCGAGAGAGCATCATCCAAGGCCAACAAGTCCCCGGATCGAGCATCAGCTAGGTCTATTGCCTTATCGAGGCTCATTTGCGGGCCGCCGCCACCCCGCTTGTCCGCTCGCCGTCTGCGGGCGCGATCGATCATGATCTGGCGCATGACATGAGCGGCAGCCTGATAGAAATGTGCGCGATCTCGCCAGACCGTATCAGCCTGGGCGATCAGCCGTAGATAGACTTCATGAACTAACTCGGTGGCTTGCAGGCTGCGAACAGAACCTTCCCGGCGAAGACGGCCCGCGGCAATCTTGCGCAACTCGCGATACATGAGTTCCATGAGTCGCGCTTCGGCTTCCGGCTGACGATTGTGGAGACAGCCAAGGAGACGAGTGATTTCGCCGTCGTCCTGCATACCGCGTACCTCCTCGCGTCTCCAACGACGATAGGTACCCCTTGCTTGGCGTCCCGGGTGTCGAGGTGCGGGGCGCCGGCGAAATTATATCAACGGCCAAATATATTTCTGCGGTTTTTTGTCGGATTTCGCGGTCCCGTTGCGCCATTACGAGTGGAGGCCGGAAAGCGAAGGGGCAGTACCAGGATTTTGACCGGTAATTTGCCCAGAGCCAAAAGGTTTACAGTACTGGCGCCAGCTTCCCGCTGATTTCCTTCGGGATAGGGACTGCTCTGTTCAATGGTACGGAGACTGTATCGGGTATTCTCTGGGGCCAAATCCAACCCCGCCTGAGCAGGGGATCCCTAACGCGGGCCTCGATCTATCAAGAGGGCCTCATTGCTTTTGCCCGTGATCAGGCCGTATCGTACCCGGCGCTCATGCCGGACGCCAACGGCAACCTTTTTTTGGTGTTTGACACCATGAGCCATACCCTCAATCCCCGCATCGCAGTGACCAAGCGACTGAAGAGCGATCCGCTGGGTACGCTTCGTCCGCCGAGTCTGTCAAAACACGGTTCAAAACCTACGTTTGATGTTCGTTGGGGCGACTATGAAGCTACCTCGTACGACGGCTTCAGCACCAACGACGTCTGGGTAGCCTCGCAGTATCCGGACAGGACAGGTGACTGGGCAACATTCATTTCCCGACAGCAATAGCCGGATTTTCCTCGGTCATCGCCGCGGAAGAGTTCGCTCTCGGGGATGAAGCGCCCGCTCCGTTGGTTGCATTCACTGGTCCATTTACCGGTGTCGCGCTTTAGTTAACTACGAGACTAGCCGGCTTGCTGTCCTTAACTTGGAAACTGCGCTACCGAGATTCACGCGGACCTCTCTGCTCGCCCAGGTGGATATCCACCGGGAGGTTGTGGGCAACTCGACTTTACTAACCCTGCTGGAGGGATAACCAATGCTACTGAAGTCTCAAGATTTTGACGGACCTTATCTTAATCGTCTTCGTTCCGGCGACTTAGCTACTCAACAACATTTCTTTGCTTACTTCGACCAATTGATTCGGCTCAAAGCGAGCCAGCGTTTGTATTCAAAGGACGCCATCGAAGACGTTCGGCAACGGACTTTTGCCCGTGTACTCAGCAGCCTGTCGCAAGGGCACATTCGCGAGCCGGAACGTTTGGGGGCTTTTGTTAACTCTGTCTGCAATAATGTATTGCATGAAAACTATCGGGCGGCATGCTGCGAGATTCCGGCTCCCGATAGGTTTGCAGGCTCCATCGCGGACCCAACCCTGGAACTCTCTGACAGGATCGCTCTGCGACAGGTGCAACAAGAAGTTCATCAGGTCATCAACGAACTCTCGGAAAAAGACCGCTGTCTGATGAAAGCCTTGTTCCTGGAAGAGCGCGACAAGGATGAGGTGTGCCGCTATTTTGGTGTAAGTCGAGAGTACCTCAGAGGTCTGGTTCATCGCACAAGACAATCCTTAAAATCGCGCCACCGGAACAAATGCGGCATGCAAAGTCCCGTTCTGACCATGTCTTCCCGGTCAAGGTGGCGGACTGTCGGCACGGAAGCGTTAGTGCAGGTGGGCACTGCATATGCTCGAGCGGAACTAAGAATAGCCGACTGGCTCTCGCCCCATTAAGGAAACACGACAGAGGGCGTGGCGCTCAAGTGTGACGTGAGGTGTATACCGACCTGCTCACGGTCTGACATCATGTATGAATGTCGATCACGCTGCGCGGCAGATAGTGCGAGGCGATGGTGATCGTAAAGCCCTGGTCGCACCGAAGCGTCACCCCAGGCGAGCGGACCGAGGGCGATTGAAACCTATCCTTTACCACCTCTGTCACTTTCTCTCTCTCTCTCTCTCTCTAGGAACTCCACCTAGATGCCAGCGTTCCGCGTTCATTTAGACAGCTCCTCCTGGAGCCATGCGCGCGCCATCCGCCATTCGCGGTTGATCGTGCGCTCCGATACGCCAAGCGCCTCGGCAATTTCGGCCTCCGACATTC
>JBPYDQ010000451.1:0-3885 GCA_051986135.1 Terriglobales bacterium
TGCCGCGGCAGCCGGGTACGAAAGAAATGCGTTACGTCCACCTTTTTTCGGCTGTTCTGCCGGCCTGGGAAGCAACCTCGGTGCCGGTCAAACCGGCCCCCGAGGAAGATCGTCTGGGTCGCCTGGAGCAGCTGATGTCGGAATTGCGCGATGAGATCGCCGGAATCAAAGAGGAGTTTAGAACGTTCCGTAAGCAGTTTGATTAGGATCGAGCTTCTCACAACCGGCAGTTTGCAATGGGGCATGACCGGCGCGGCCATGGCGGTTTCGCCGCCAGGCTCGAAAGCACCGGAACCGGCATGCGAAGGCTTCTCGGATTCGGGGAACGGGTGGGCGAACTGGGTGGTCAGCCGCGGGTGAAATCGAGCGTTTCCACTGTGATTCCGGGCGAGATCTAAGACGGAAATTCGAAGCTACGGCAGAAAAAAATCCCACGAGAAAACCGTGCCACACTTCTGCTTGACCTATGCTATTTACCTTTAGACGAGAGCAAGGAGCAATAAAGGAGCAATACATGACTAATCGGAAACATGCAACCCGCACCTCAGCTAGCCCGCGAGGAATCTGCCCTGCCCACGGCGATCCGATTCGAATCGTCCCTCTGAACGTACCCCAGGCAGCCCCGGCGGCGGCGCCACAACTTACTTACCGGAATGGACCCTTGATCACCAATGCGGAAGTCTTCACCATATTCTGGGGTCCCGGTTGGGAACAAACTCCGGCCGACAATCTGGTGTCGCAGATTAATGACTTCTTTAGCTATATTCTGACCAGCCCACTGATCGATCAGCTAGCCGAATATAGCGTGTCCGGCCAGACGATTGGACACGGCAGTTTCACCGACACAGTTTCCATCAACACGCCTCCCCTTTCGACCAGCGTAAGCGACGCGGCAATCCAGCACATGCTACAGCAGTTGATTGCAACCAATATGTCGGTGCCACAGCCGTCTCCAAACACGCTCTACTTCATATATGTGCAGCCGGGAACGATGGTGATTCAAGGCGGTAGTGCCTCTTGCCAGTCATTTTGCGGTTATCACAATGACATCTCGAACCAGATCTTCTACGCTGTGATGCCGTACCCTGGCTGTGCCGGCTGCACTGGAAGTATGGATGTATTTAGCGCTTTGACCACAAGCAGCTCACATGAATTGTGCGAGGCGATCACAGACGCTATCCCCGGCCAAGGCTGGTACGACGACGCCAATGGTGAAATCGGCGATATCTGCGCCTGGCAGACCAAGCAGATTGGGAACTATACAGTCCAGCTGGAATGGTCGAACGAAGCGAACCAATGCAATTAAGTCGCATGAATGGATTGACCTCCAATCAAGGGGTCGAGGGTCGGAAGTGCCGCAGTTTGTGAGAATCAGTCGTCTTGTCGGCGAAGGCAGGAATTGACAAGAACGCCGGACAAAACAGGATTTCCTACGGCCGAAGTCTCCTGCTGCCTCCTATCCCTGCACGACGGCAGACTCCCATTTCGCCTATCAGGCCGAGCCTTCCCAAAAAGGCAACATGCAGGGATATCGGCCGTGCTGTCTCAGGGAAAAACTGCGCAGCGTCACCCGGGAAGAGAGGATCGTATCGTGAGGCATGCTGGACACGCCGAGATTATTCCGATCTGCGTCCGTCCGTCGGAGTGAGCACGGTCAATTCCCCGATCCTCTCCTTTTTGACTTTGCCTCTGAGCTGGGCAGTGCGGTCCATCATCCACAACTCAGGAATAATTTCGGCAACCAGCTTACCGTGGCAGAACAGTCGCACAACGGAGCTCTCGGAGACGACCACGGCGACGGCTTTTGTCGTGGCGCTCATGTTGGCGGCGGCAATATGACGGCTGCCCAGCCCCAAAGG
Organism: Terriglobales bacterium; assembly: GCA_051986135.1. GTDB lineage: Bacteria > Acidobacteriota > Terriglobia > Terriglobales > Acidobacteriaceae > Gp1-AA122. Next base: position 1,860 of record JBPYDQ010000451.1, read on the forward strand.
CAGCTCAATTTCAGGAGTCACCGCATGGAGATATCGGCAAGCCGACACAACGATGCCATTGCCACTGACCACGAATGCTCCATCGAGCTGCGCGAGTTCCTTGACGGTTCCGCGCAACCCCGAGTTACTCAGAAGGCGAGAGGACTCGGGATGTCCCAACAACGGGTCCAAAATAAGTGGCTTCGATCTGGCAAGAACTTCCTGTTCATCGCCCAGCGTAAACAGCGTTCCAATGCGCCGGCCTTCACGGCCTTCCCGCGCAATTTCGACCGCAAGTTCAACCAGGGATTCAAGCACCTCGGGATCGTACTCGGTAACCTGGCAAAGGATACTCTCAAACATTTCTCACTTTTGGCTTCAAAGCTCGCTTCGGGCGTAATGTGGTCGAGATAACTCTCCTGCTTCCATTCTGATACGGCAGACTGCGAACTGGCTTCAAATTTTTTGCCGAGCGACAAGCATTTTTGCCACCGTCCGTGTGTTCGCGTCCGCTCGCGAACTATCCTTAACCCGAGAGCTGATTTTGATTGGACATCCTTAGCCGGCGCCGCACACTCACCGTCATGGTCACACCCTGGCGTCACGTTTCGCAAGTGCAGCCGCCATCTCAGACTCGACTCGCGATATGCATTCCGCTAAATCCTGGAGTCTCTACAACTCTAGTCGCTCTGAATTGAGCACCAGTTGTGCAGATGCCACTTGAATAGCAGCACCGCCGCTTGTACCTCCACTTGACTGGCCCCGCGGCTTGCACCAAAAGAGTAAAAGCTCCCCGTGGCCGGCGGGAGGTTCGAGTAGTTGACGCCAGTTTGCTGATTCACGTCTCGGAGCCTTATGCCCTTCCGCTGCCTTGCCTGTACCATGCACCAGAACGATCCGAATCCTTCCTGCCATGCTGCGTGCTCACATGCCTGATGGGTCTAGACTACCTTCTGGAGCGAAGTGAAGGTGCATGAGTACGACTTGATCGCGGAGTGGTATGCGTCGGAACGCGACGATCGGACAGGTGTACGGGAAGCAACCGCCCTCGCATCCTTGATCCCACGCGGATCGCGTGTTCTCGATATTGGGTGCGGCAACGGCATCCCCATCACCCGCGCGTTGCTGGGCAGGGGTCACACACTCGTCGGGCTCGACAGCTCGAGCGCGATGCTCCGACGTTTTCGAGATAACTGCCCCGAAACGCCCGCGGTTCGTGGCATCGCGCAGTCCTGTCCATTCGCCGATTGCATTTTCGATGCTGCGGTTGCATGGGGCATCATGTTCCATCTCAACCCCGAAGATCAGGCTAGGGCAATTGCGAGTATCTCGCGTGTCCTCAAGACCCGTGCCCCGTTCCTCTTCACGTCCGGGAAGGTGGACGGTTTCGACGGCAAGGTGGGCACTATGAATGGTGTAGTCTTCCGATATTTTTCCTACAGCATCCACAATTACCGATGCATGCTCCGCGATCACGGCTTTACATTGCTTAGTGTCCATGCTGACTGCGGCAATAACACCTATTATCTGGCGAGAAAGCTTGAGCCGTAGAGGTTATTGTTGATCCGAGTGTCACAACTAATCACGGGTCGGCAAAATAGCAGTCATGAATGGTGGTTGGATCGGCTGCCATTCTCTCGATTGGCGAAGGCGCGCAACAGGTGAGTCCAAATCGACAATGTCAAGAATAGCGGGGCGTAGATTTTGGAGGTCGCCGATCCCTCACAAGCTCGCCGCTCTCGTCTTATCTCTCGTTCCAGCTGGAGTGGTCTATACACAGAGTCCAACAGATACCATGTTTCAGGATTCGATGGTCGCTGCGGTATGAAGTCCGTATCTGTACCGGACGATCAGACGACCGGGACAAGTTTACTGACGGTATTCTTGCGTTCGAAAACTAAAGCAGAATCAGCGGAACACGGAACGTGGTTGTGCCAGCGTCGCCGTCCTTATCTTCGCCGCCACCACGGTCGCGGACAACACCATTCGTGTTCCTTCTAACCAGCCGAGCATTCAAGCGGGGTAAACGCAGCTAGCAGTGGACGAT
>JBPYDQ010000452.1:0-3416 GCA_051986135.1 Terriglobales bacterium
TACCCCGTAGATCCGGCGAATCTTTTCTACAAACCTTTCATTCGTTTCATCACCGTGGAAATCCCAAAGACTCGACTCGTCAGAAATCCAGGCCCAATCGACCTCAAGAATCTGTCGAAAGAATTCCTTTGCAAGTTCGGGATGCTGTTTAACACGATCACTGAGCGCAAATTCAATCGGCACGTTGGTGCCAGGTCGCGGCAGCTTGTGCTCCTTAGCTTTGAATTGCTCGAAACGCCTGCGAAGCTCTGCCAGGGCCTCTTGCTTCGTGTTGCCGTTCCCCGACATTGCAGGCCAGTTGATTACGCTGGCTGTCCATGGGATTGGTTTCAGGCGTGATGCGTCAGACGTTTTATTTGCTGGCTGAAACCAGACACGAATCGGGTAGTTCTCAATTGTCCATTCAGTTCTGATAAACGATATAAGAAACATCCAGACTGCTCGTGCCTGCCATACGAGTGTTCTGAGAATCTGCACGCTGTTTTTATATCACAGGCCTGTTCGTGCCCGGGAAGTCGGGAAACCGCCCACTTGGGCATGCGGAACCAAGTCACCGCGAACCTCGTTAATCAGGACTCTGCGGCCGCCAACGAGTTACGATCTATCTGCCGGGCCAGTCTGCCTCCTTCTGTTGGTTAGCGGTCAACTTAAGGTGCACTGCGAAGTGTGGCATATTCGGCGATGCCAAGAACGACGGCGTACGTCATAAAGAGAAAAGCGCCGTAGCGGCCAGCTGACGCTTTTTGAATCCTCGGCATGAAAGTTGCCAGGTTAGAAAGCACCACCGCTTCTCCGATCATTCCAGGTATGGCGAGAAGGAGCACGGCGACGGCCCAGTTGGACGGGGCGATATGGCGCCAGCGAAGAATGGCAATGCAGAGCGCGGCAGAGATGGTAGGAGAAATTGCAAAGCTCACCCAGTATCGTGCCGGTGTCGTCTCCAAAACACGTTGACCAGCGTACGAGTAGTAGATGGTCCCCAAGATCCAAATGGCTAGGCCAAGCAAAAGCAATAGCATGCATTCTCGCGTCTTCATAAGGGTTCCTCCCCGTGCTAGGATGAACTGTGCGGCAGGTTATGATGTACCGCGCGGTACATGAAATGTACCAGACGGTACATCAGGAGGCAAGATGCGCCGTAGCAGAAAGCCAGACCTAGGCGTACTGCTGGATCGGTGCCTGGCGGCATTCGTGGAAGCAGGAACCCTCGACTTAAGCCTCGACCAATTGGCGCGCAAAGCCAGGAGCAGTAAGCGAATGCTGGTTCATTATTTCGGCGGGCGCGAGAACATCGAGCGGCAGGCGATTACGCGCCTCGAGAACCGGCTGCGCGCGCAATTTGCCCCGGAGGCATTTCCGTCAGGGGCCACAGCGGAGGCGGTTGTGGGTGCTCTTTGGGACCGGACGACCGCTCCTCAATCGAGAGGGGTACTCTTGCTGGTGATGGATCTCGCCAAGCGCGCGTGGTCCGGTTCGAAACGCGCGAAGGCGTTTTATGACGAGCAGCAAAGGTTGTGGATCGAGCTTCTCATGCGGTATTTGCCCGATCGCGCGACCGTCGAAGAAGTGCTGCAGGTGTTCCAGGGGGCTGTCCTGGCGTTCTTGGTTACAGGTGATCGCGAGCCGGGGAAACGGGCGCTGATGCGTATGCTCAAAAGCCAAAGGAAGACGGGATACAGCGTATCCGACGGGGCGTGAATGGACCACAGATGTGAAATTCGTGGTCTTCGACTTCTCAATTTACCGGTTTCCAAGGACGCACGCACGGTGATCAAAGAACATGGTGGCAAGGGTTGAGGATTGCTGAGCGTCGCAAAACCCCCACGTTACGCCTACTATTTCAAGTTACCGGTTTCGCCGTTTGAACGTAGCCGCCCATGCGGATACGTTACTACGTATAGTTTAATTATACTGTGACGAAACCTATTCGGCTGAAGCAGGCACTCGCCTTTGCGTTTCTCAGCATTTGCACCAACGCTCGTTAGCAGGACCGAGCACATCACGAGGCTCACTAGGCGCCCGCAAGATTCTCCAAAAATGCTCATCGTTCCGCCACGAACCCCAGGTCTTCCGCGGCATGCAAGACGAGTCCGATCTGCTCGAGATGCTCGTGTCGGCCGTTGTACCAGAGTCTCCAACTACCCTCGGCATAAACTGCGTAAGGCTTGTAGCAAGCGTCGGCATCCCAACCGTCTGGTGTGGGGCGAACGATTGGGTTCCCTGCATGCCGCACCCAGCCCGTAACCCCATTCTTCGACCTCGCAAGTCCGATCTGTGCATGATCGATATCACGGAAGCCGATGTAAAAGGCGTAGTACCATCCTTTCCATCGAATGATCTGGGCTGCTGTCACTCTTTCCTTCTCCCACTCGTTGTGGGGATCTGCGAAAAGCACGGGGTTGTCGGCGTACTTAATCCAGCGGAGTCCGTCTTTACTGGTTGCATAGCCGATCGCATTGGGCTCGTATTGCTCTCCTCCCGAATACCACATCTTCCAGAGATGTACTTTCTCATCCCACATCACGTGTGGGCACATCACTGCAACACTCTCCCATGGAGCTGATGGTCCAAGTACAGCTTCGACGGATCTTCTAGTCCATTTGCGGCCGTCTGGACTTGTGGCGTATCCAATATTCGATCTTCCATTGGCCTGCCCCGTGTACCACATGTGGTATTCATTTTCGCGATGCACGACTACGGGCCGATTCATCTCGTCTTCCCATCCCGTTCTTGGCTCCGGGGATAAGACAATCTCGGGAGCGCTCCAATGGATTCCATCCTTGCTCTCCGTCAGCGCGATGCTCCTTTTCGGGCGCCACGACAGCCACATTCGATACAAATCTTGTTCGCGCAAGACACAGATGTCGAAGCAAGTCCCGTATTGTCCACCAAGAACTGGATTGCCCCCATATTTGATCCATCCCTGAGCCCCTTCGCGGCCAAACAATTGGGTCGATCCAAGCAATGCAGTTCCAGCGCTGGAGACCAGCAGCCTTACCAGGTCCCTTCTCGTCACAGTCGTCCTCTGCAATCATCAATCCTATTGCCAACGCTACAAGAAGGAATAGCCGCAAATTTCATATTAGAGACTGACACCTAATCGAGGCGAAATGTTCCTGCGTTTTTCCCGTGTGCTTTCAAGTCCCGGGGAAGTCCTAGGGCTGTATCGGAAGCGCGAGTGGGCAGAAGTGCACTGAGGCACGTAGTGTCTGCGCGGCTTTCGATACAGCGACATGAAGGGACACACGGACGGTGATCAAAGAACATGGTGGCGAGGGTTGAGGATTGAGACCGTCGCAAAACCTCCACGTTGCGCCCTACTAGTTCAAGGTACCGGGTTCTCTGCCGGCTCAGACGGTTGCCATCGCCCTGCGATACCTCGTCCAAACGATCCACAGGGGTGGCAGAAAAATCGC
>JBPYDQ010000453.1:0-4274 GCA_051986135.1 Terriglobales bacterium
AGGAGTTGCACTTTCGAATAGCCAAAGACAGAGAGCGGGGGTGTGGCGGTCGATTCCGCCTTTTTCCTAGCCCACGCGGGCAGGGAACTCACCGCAACGACGCCAGCGGTCGAGGCGGCTGCCGAACGGAGGAACTGCCTCCTGGACTTCTTTTTCATGGGGAACTCTCCTAGGCCTGCCCGACGCCACTGCCCGGATCCGGAGAATTGCCGGCCGGAGGGGTCCTCCCGGACAAACGGAGCAAGCGTTTTCTCATGTGAGCTATGTATAACGCGGGTAGGCTCCGGCGTCAAACCCAGACTGTCATGGAAATCCCAGATGAAGTATGCTGCGGGTGTAGAGGGTTTTGTTTCATCGATCGTGGCGATGCGTTTATTCAGAAAAGCTGGCTTCGCGATTCTCTTGCTTGCGTGCAACTCCCTGGCCTATCCCCAGCTCTCTCAAAACCCGGTGGAGCCCATCAGCGCGGCACTGCGTGCGGGAGATTTCGATCACGCGGTGGAACTGACGCAGGAGGCGCTGAAGGAGCATCCGAACAATCCCCAATTGTGGACTCTGCAAGGCATCGCTTACGCCAGTAAAGGCACCACCAAGGAGGCGCTGGCAGCATTTCAGCAAGCACTGAAGATTTCGCCCAACAATATTGCCGCGCTCGCAGGGGCGGCGCAGATTGAGTATCAGGCAGGTAGCCAGGCTGCGGTGCCACTGCTGAATCACCTTCTTCAGGTGCGACCAGGCGACCCAACGGCTAGCGCGATGCTGGCGGTGTTGGAATATCGAAAAGGGAACTGCGCCGCCGCGGTGCCTCATTTTGAGGCAGCCGGCCCGCTTCTGGATTCGCAGCTGGACGCTTTACACGCCTACGCCACCTGCCTGGTGCGACTCCAACAGCTTGATGGAGCTGCAGCTACCCTTCAGCGGGCTGTGGCTTTGCGGCCCGAGGAACCTCGCGAGCGCCAGATTCTCGCCTCGGTTCAACTCATGGACCACCGGCCGCATGATGCTCTTGCCACCCTCGAGCCGCTCCTCGTGGGACAAAACGCGGATTCGACAACGCTGGAGCTGGCGTCCAGAGCCTATGAAGACAGCGGAGATACTCCACATGCCGTCAGCACGCTGCGCCAGGCTCTTTTGCTCGACCCCAAAAACGTCAGCCTGTACCTGGATTTTGCGACCATAAGCTTCGCACATGAATCCTTTCAGGTCGGCATCGATGTTTTGTCGGAAGGACTGATGCTGCAGCCGAAATCCGATGACCTTTACGTTGCTCGGGGCGTCCTTTACGTACAACTTGCGGCATACGACAAAGCCGAAGCTGACTTCGAAAAGGCGTATGAACTAAATCCGCATCAGTCCTTGAGCACGGCCGCCCAGGGCTTGGCGGCCGTGCAGACCAACGATCTGGACCACGCTTTGGTGTCGATTCAGGAAAAACTTAAGCGTCAGCCAAACGATCCGCTGCTACTGTATTTGCAGGCGGATGTACTTTCGCAAAAAGGCGTAGAGCCAGGCACTCCCGAATTCCAACTGGCCATGCATTCCGCGCAGAAATCCGTGGCCTTGCAACCCACGCTTGCTTCTTCCCGGGGGGTCCTCGCCAAGCTGTATATGCAATCTGGGCAGTACCAAGAGGCCATCGAACAGTGCAGGAAGGCTTTGCGCATCGATCCGAAGGATCAAGCCGCTGTTTACCGTCTGATTCAAGCGTTGCGAAAGACCGGCCAGAAAGAGGAGATTCCCGAACTACTACAGCGGCTTGCCAAGCTGCGCGAGCAAGCCACCCGGGAGGAACGGGAGCGGTACCGCTACAAACTCATTATTGAAAACGATACGCCAGAAGCGGCAAAGCCTCCCAACCAGAAATGAACGCCACGACAATGGGAAGTACGCGGACACCAGAAAATGTTTACTCCAAATTGTTTGCGCGCCATAATCAACGACCACCACGATTCTTTACGAGAAAAGGAAGTCATTGCGAATGACCTGTTCGCGGCGCACATTTATGCGGGCTTCGCTGGGGTCGGCCCTCTGGTTGACGGCACCCCGCCTATTCGCCCAAGGCATGGGAGGGCACACGGCCAAACCGATGGCCCGACAGGCTCCCTCGGGACGTCCCTTCAACGCACACTTTGTGGACGTTGCTGCCGAGGCCGGATTGCACGCACCGACAATCTATGGTGGGGAGCAGGTCAACAAATTCATCCTAGAGTCGGATGGCTGCGGGTGCGCATTCATTGACTACGACAACGACGGTTGGATGGATCTCTTCCTGCTTTCGGGAACTCGCCTCGAAGGGGCTCCGCCCGGCACGACGAACCGGCTCTACAAGAACAATCGTGACGGGACATTTACCGACGTTACCGAGAAAGCGGGATTGCAGTCGGTCGGTTGGGCCAATGGCGTCTGCATTGGGGACTACAACAACGACGGCTTTGATGACATTTTCTGTACTTATTTCGGACAAAACAAGCTGTACCGGAACAATGGTGACGGCACGTTTACGGAGGTCACCAAAGCCGCCGGCTTATTGGATGATCAGTCGCGCTGGGGGGCCGGCTGCGCGTTTCTGGACTACAACCGCGACGGACTCCTTGATCTGTTTGTTTCGAATTATGTCCGCTTTTCATTCGAACACGCGCCGCTTCCAGGTGCCAACTCAAACTGCAATTTCAGAGGCGTTTCTGTCGAGTGCGGCCCCCGCGGCCTGCCCACTGGCCGGCATTCTCTCTATAGAAACAATGGTGACGGGACCTTCACGGACGTCAGCCAGCAATCGGGCGTGGCGCAGGTTGCGCAGGGCTATGGGATGACTGTGATCGCCGCCGACCTGGACGAGGACGGCTGGCCCGATATCTATGTGGCTTGTGACTCTACCCCCAGCCTGCTTTTCATGAACAACCACGACGGTACGTTTCGGGAAGAGGGTGTCCTCCGGGGAGTTGCTCTGAGCGCCGATGGAGAAGAACAGGCAGGTATGGGGGTTGGCATTGGCGATTACGACCGCGATGGGCATCTCGACCTCTTCAAGACTCACTTCACCGATGATCTCTGCGTTCTCTACCACAACGACGGCAAGGGCAATTTCGACGATGTTACACGATCGGCTCATCTCGGTGTGGAGACTCGCTATGTCTGCTGGGGTGCGGGAATCGTCGACCTCGACAACGACGGGTATCCCGATCTGTTCATGGTTACAGGTAACGTTTACCCGGAAGTAGAGCGAAAGCTCTCGCAATACGCCTACAAGACACCGCGCGTGGTTTTCCGAAATCTGGGCAATCAGACCTTTGAAGAATTAATCGAGGCCGCCGGTCCTGGGGTAGCGGCGGTACACAGCAGCCGCGGTTGCGCTTTCGGCGACTTTGATAACGATGGCGATATCGACGTTCTCATTATAAATATGAACGAGCCCCCTTCTCTTTTGCGCAACGACATTCATGGAAAACCGAACTGGTTGAAGGTGAGACTCGAAGGTGTGAAATCCAATCGAAGCGCTATTGGTGCTCGGGTTCTAGTTCATTTTGGCGGAAGGACGCAGGCGCAGAGCGTCTTGAGCCAAAGTAGTTTCTACTCCTGCAATGATCCCCGCTTGCATTTTGGCTTGGGGAGTAGCACGGTCGTGGATATTGACGTTCACTGGCCTAGCGGCCTGACGGAATCTCTTAAGCACCTGGAAGTAAATCGACTCATTACGCTGAGGGAAGGCGTCGGTATCGTGCCGAACCGGGGGTGGTCCGGTCCTGGCCGCATCCCGCAAATCGGCACTGGATCTGGTTCGACTCCTCGAATCTAAATAGGAATGCATTAGAAAAGGCTTGACAAAGGATTCGCAGTTGGCATATAGGTATCCCCAATAAAGAAAACGTTTACTCTCCCTGTTGGGGGGTGAAAAGCAATGCAATCCGGATCCTTATTTGGCTGGTCAGTCCGGCTGCTTCTTACTCTCGCCTTAACGGCCGCTTCCGCTTGGGCCCAGTTCACCGCAAGTATCCAGGGGAATGTGGTCGACGAAAGCGGAGCAGCGGTGGTTCAAGCAAGGCTTAACCTCGAAAACCTGTCGACTCACGTCACCGCCACGGCGACTTCCGCAAGCGATGGCAGCTACCGCTTTGTCAGTTTGGCACCCGGAAGCTACAAGATTTCCGTGGAGGCCCCTGGCTTTGCCAGAACCGAAACCACTGTCAATCTGGATGCCAACCAGAATCTCGGCGTGCCACTTTCACTCAAAGTTGGCTCGACGACGCAATCGATCGAAGTGATTGCAGAAAATCCTT
>JBPYDQ010000454.1:0-14223 GCA_051986135.1 Terriglobales bacterium
GCGCGGAATTCTATGGGACGGTCGGAGATGTCACTTCCGTAACGGAGTTCGTGCGTGCTTGGCGCCTGCTTCACAGCGCCGAGAAAACGCCCGTTTTTCTGGCAGGTGAGAGTTGGGGCGCTGGCCGGGCTGCCCATGTTGCTTATGCCCTGGAGCAGCGGGGGATTACTGTGAATGGCCTAGTGTTGATTTCAGGTGGATGGGCACTCAATAAGGAGTACATCGCTCCCGACTTGCGTTCCGCGCTGCAAGTTGTCGATATGGCCAGCACCGCCTTGTACTACAGCAAAACGGGACCGGAAATGGGTAATAGCCAGATAGAGGTCCGCCAAGCCGCAGAAAAGTGGGCACGCGAAACTTACGCTCCAGCTCTGAGACGACTCGAAAACTTATCGGATGAGGAACGAACCACGATCCTTGCGGAACTCGCGCGCTTCACAGGTATTCCGCAGGAACAAATCGATCGCAAGGCACTTACGATTAGCCCGCGCCAATTCCGGGCGGAATTGTTGAAGAAGGAAAACAAAAATCCGTATATTTTCGATATGCGGCGCACGACGCCGCCCCAAAATCAGGATGCTCCAGCAATACTCGATTATTTCCGCAATGAACTCGGTTACCGCACCAGCCTTCCTTATATTGGCCTCGAAAATATAGACCAGGGTTTTGCGCCGACAGGGACTTATCCTGAACCGGTGAACGCACGTTGGAACTATGCGACCACCAAGGTCACGCCTGAAGAATTGAAGGCGGCAATCGAAGACGCCAGTAAACGCGGGGAGGGGCCGCCGCGCATTGGTCCGCCGCTGCCGGGGACTGAAGAAGCTCTGGGGCTCAATCCGCGCATGAGGGTTCTTGTTGCGGCAGGAATGTACGATTCGTTCCTGCCATGCGCCGTGGGATCCGAAACAGAAAAGCAACTCCCGCCAAACTTACGGCACTCGATTACGTTCAAGTGCTACGCGGGTGGACATGCAATGTATAAGGATGATCCGATTCGGGCAGAGCTTACTCGCGATGTCGAGGTGCTGATCGAGTCAGGCAAATGATCGGCTTCACGAAGACCACGCCAGCGGTGTATAAAAGGATTCGCACAACCTTATCGAAGTTGGCATGAAGGCGCCTGCTGCCCATTAGAATCGGTTGTGGCCCACTTTGATGCTCTCGAACGTTCTCGCTGTTTCGATGCCACCCTTTTCCTGATTCTTCCTGATCTCATCCAAGTAGTTATAGATGGTGTACTTGGTCATGCCGAGGAGCTCGGCTACTCGCTCTACAGAGTAACGGATGAGAAACGCGCCTTTTGCCTCCAAGTAAGCTACGATCGCAACCTTGTCCTCGCGGGTCATTTCTGACGTCTGCTTGCCTACCGAGGCAATGGCGTTCTGGATCAAGTTTTCCAAAACCTCGTCGATCGAGTGTTCAAATCGTTCATCGATCGTGCTCGTGGCCGTCCCTAAAGCCTCTTGGATCCACTCTTGCGCCTTGCGCAGACCAGAGACATCCACGTTGACACACAAGGCCCCAAAAATCTGACCGTTTTCATCGCGCAGGAAAATGCTTGAAGACCGCAATTCCTTACCTTCCTTCGTTTTCGCACTGTAATTCAGAAGGTCCGAGGGGGGATGGTTTTTCAGCAACTGAAATCCAAGTGCATCCAGCGTGTCGCCAATCTTTCGACCGGTCAGACTGCCATTGGAAATCGCGATAATGGAGTTTTCAGGACAACTAAAATCATGAACTACGATTTCGCAGAATTTACCAAGGGTTTGGCCCAGTGCATCACTTAGCCTGGCGACGAAGGTGAGAAGGTATTCTTTCTCAGTCGACTTCATGCTTATATTCCTATGGGACCAGAGTCAGCAGCGGCTAGAAACCACCAATGTCCTAAAACATTCGCTGGTCAGTATTCCACGTTTTGTGGTCGTCCGATGATAAAAAATGGCTCAGGATTCTCGCACTGCAATCGCTTACACTTCGAAATGGGCGTCAAATAGCAATTTTCCAGAGCCAACAAACGCGCGAGCTGGCAATTTGCCCTTGAAGTATGAGCAGTAGATTGCGTTGAAGCGCTCCCATAGCGAAACATCGGGGCAGAAGACCTGGACATAAACCAGATCGTCCATTTGCATGCCGGCCTTCCGCAACACCGCTCCAACGCTTTCCATGACATTGCGCGCTTCCGTATCAATATCGCCAGGGATTCGCTTGAATTCATCCAACCCGATGCGGCCCGAGAGATAGAGAGTATTGCCCACAAGGATGCCATCACTAAACGGACCCTGAGTTTCGAGCTGGACATGCTTGCGACAAGCTCGTCTCGCTACCTTGCCGCGATTGTTACCGGACGATGGAGAATCGGTCACCTTATATTCGCCTCCCAGAACACCCATCTCAGGCAGTTGTGACGCGAATTGATCGTGCAGGGTTAAAGACGTCCAAGGGCGTGAAGATACTAAACATCGTTCGCGGTGTCGAACATTTATTTGAATTTTCGCGTTGACTTTTAACATTTTGTTGATCTACATTCCGCAGGCGCACCGTTTCGCGTCTTCGATTTTGAACAAAAGTCGTGGTGTACGCGATTCGCAAGGACGAGGCGTTCGCCAGTCTGCTGGAGGCCAATATGAAGCGAACAGTACTCCCTATCATCTATGCGCTCTGTTTATGCTTGGCTCAGGGGAGGGTGGCAGCGCAAACCGCAGCCACAGGTGCTCTCACCGGCTCGGTCGTGGACAGTAGTGGAGCGGCGGTTTCCGGTTCGTCGGTAACCATAAGCAACATCGCAACGGGCGAGACACGAACGCTCGTGTCCGGATCAGATGGCACATTTCGAGCGGCTCTTCTGCCCCCGGGCACCTACATGCTGAAAATCGAGAAGACCGGGTTTAAGACTGTCACCCAATCGAACGTTCAAGTGGTGGTGACAGAAGTCGAAAAAATCAATCTGGTTCTCCAGCCGGGCGCTGTAGCGGAAACCGTCGAAGTAAGGGAAAACGAGGAGATGGTTCAAACCGAATCGAGCGCACTGGGACGAGATGTCGATCAAATAACGGTCACCAATCTTCCATTGGTGACGCGCAACTACACACAGATTCTTTCTCTATCGCCAGGGGTTATTGCACCGGTAAACAATGCGACTGACCTGGGGCGCGGAAACGGAGGTTTGTCCGGAATTGTGGGAAGTTTCGGCAATGATGCCAGCATACATGTCAATGGCAACCGCTCGATTGACAACAATTTTCAAATGAATGGCCTGCAGGTAAATGACCTCGTCGGAAGCGCGGCCGGCAGCGGAGGTGTACCAATCGCCAACCCGGACACCATCCAGGAGTTTAAGGTGCAAACGGGTCAATACGATGCCAGTTACGGGCGCAATGCGGGTGCAAGCGTAGACCTAATCACCAGATCCGGCACCAACCAATTTCACGGCAATTTGTTTGAGTTTTTCCGCAACACCGTTCTGGATGCGAATGACTTTTTTGCCAAGCAAGCAGGAGCGCCGCGGGGCGTGTTGGACCAAAATCAATTTGGTGGCACTTTCGGAGGACCAATTAAGAAGGATAAGGTTTTCTTCTTCGGCTCCTATCAAGGTTCACGTCAAAGGAATGGAATTGCAGCCGGTTGTTCTTCGACCATGGTTCTCCCGCCACTCACCAATGATCGCTCAGCGCTTGCCATTGCGCAGATCTTCAACGGACAAACGGGCGCTCTGCAAAGCCAAGCGATACAGGCTGGATTACCGCCATTCCTGTTTCCGGCGATTGACGCGAGCGCTCCCAACGGGAACGGGACGCCTTATCCATACAATATCAATCCAGCAGCGCTCGCCTTGCTTCAAATGAAGCTACCCAATGGGAGTTTTCTCATTCCTAATCCCGCGACCGCTAGTGGTCTTACAGTCTTACAGGACCCCTGCACGTTTAACGAAGATCAGTACTTGGCTGATGTGGACTATGTGCGAAGTGAGCGAAATGCATTTTTCGCTCGATATTTCATCGCGAATAGTCAGCAGACGGTCACGTTTCCGTCGGCTGGAATTTCCAATACCAACGCGACCATGGGATCTCCCAGTCTGCAGCCCGAACGCTTCCAGGCGCTGGCCCTTGGGTATACGCACACATTCAGTTCGAGCTTGATCAACGAACTACGCCTTGGCCTTCATCGCACGGCAGTTCAACAAAGGCAAACGAATCCATTCACTTTTTCGAGCATTGGAGCTGCCGTCCCCAACTTTTATAACGATCTTCCCTCAATCGATATCGGTGCGTGTTGTACGGCGGGAGGAGGTGCTCCGAGTGCTGTTTACCAAGGAAGCTACGACGTGGTCGATTCGGCCGCATGGAGTCATGGGAAGCACAACATACGATTTGGCGGCGGCCTGACGCGCAACTACCTTAACCAACGCGACTTCCGTTCGAATGGCATTGAGGATTACCTGACCTTTCCCGACTTCTTATTGGGCCTGAATGCCCAGGAGAACGGGTTGGCAGCGGCGAACGCTATCACGGGCGGAGCCTTCCCGGCCTTCAGCGACATTATCGTTTCAATCTCTTTCGTCGGGCTTTCGGACAGGAACGAGCGTACGTGGGACGGTTCGGCGTACTTCCAAGACGATATCAAGCTGACACAACGGTTTACTCTCAATGCCGGATTTCGGTATGAGCGGATTGGAGAACTCGGTGATAAGACAGGACGAAACGGAAACTTCAATCCTGCGCTTGCGAATCCCAACCCTCCGGCATCTGGGACGTTGGCCGGATATACCGTCCCCTCTAACTTTCAAGGGACGGTGCCCGCCGACGTAACGAGAACTGGTAACACCCTTGGCATACCTGGGTACGGCCAAAATGCTTGGGCACCTCGCTTGGGTTTTGCCTGGCAGGTGTTGCCGAACTCAGACAGTGTTGTTCTTCGGTCGGGTTACGGTATTTACTACACACGACCAGTGGGAGCGGCAATTCTCGAGACTCTCTCAGCACCACCATTCGGCCTTTTCCAAGTTTGCCAAACCGCCTGTAATGCCGGCGCCAGTGCGCAATCTCCATTTCAGCCGGCTCCGCCTCTCTCCGCCTTTCCCTTGTTTCAACCTTATTCGCCCTCCACTAATTTGAACATCCTCCTGCTTGGGCAGGATTTTCGCCCGCCTATCATTCAGCAATATAGCTTTGGCGTGCAGTCGAGAGTTGCGAAGAATTATCTCTTTGACATCGGATTTGTGGGTTCTCGTGGCACAAGGCTCATCCGACAGCGTGGCTTGAATCAAGCTCTTTCGGCCAGTCCACAGAATCCGGTGCGAGGACAAACTGACAATACATTGGCCAATATCCCTGATCGCCTGCCTCTGATAGGATTTGGCTCCGATGCCTCGTCGGTGAATCAGATCGAATCGAACGGTGCCTCCTGGTACAACGGTCTGCAAGCCAGCTTGACCAAGCGCTTCAGCAACGGACTGCAGTTCCTGGCGTCGTACACGTGGTCGAAGGAGATGGATACCAACGCGGTTGATCCCGAGTGGAATAGTGCGGGAGGTACCGCGAGCTTGGGCAATCAATCGCCCGCCCCTCGGACGCAATACGGGCCAGGGAGTTTCAATCGCGAGCACCGTTTGGTTGTCAGCTACCTATATTCCTTCCCCAGTCCGAAGGATCTTTCCAGCTGGCAAGGACGCTTACTTGGTGGTTGGTCGGTGTCTGGAGTAACAACAATTCAATCCGGTCAGTATCTGACCCTCACTGGCCAAAACAGCCTCAACGTTTTTGGAATCACGCAAGATCGAGTAGCGCTGGCGCCGGGGTGCAACAGTGGACAACTGGCGAATTCGGGCTCAGTCAAAAGCCGATTGAACAACTATTTCAACGGGAACTGTATTGATCGTCAGGACCTCACAAAACCGTTGGATGTGGTGCAGGGTACGAATACTCCGGTCTGGCCCGTTATTGGCGCCGACGGAGCAGGCACAGATTTTGGTAACAGTGCGGTCGGGGCCGTAACCGGACCTGGGCAGAACAACTACGACATCTCGCTGCAAAAGATATTCGCAATTCGCGAACCCATGAATGTCTTGTTCCGAGCTGAGTTCTTCAATGCCTTCAACCATCCGCAGTTTGCTAACCCAGATGTGGCCACTGCTGATGCGACATTTGGCCGAATTCTTGCGACTACCGTGAACCCCAGGGTCGTTCAGTTCTGCCTAAAGTTTAATTTTTAACTTGATGCGAAAAAGATTGGCGGTGAACTGGCTCGTGGTCACACTTGCGATAGGGTTGGTGCGATTGGCCTATGCTTCTGCAGCCGAATGGCCACCGCCGACCGATGAGCCGGTAGTTACGAATCACCAGATCACTCTCAATGGCCGCGTGCTTAAGTACACGGCCCGAGCCGGCTTTCTCTCCCTTTGCGATGAGCGCAACATAATTCACGGCCGTATTTTTTATGTTTATTACCAATCAGGATCTGGAAGCGGAAATGCTCTTCGGCCCTTGACCTTTGCATGGAACGGCGGACCAGGCTCGCCCGCCTCGCTGCTCCATGTCGGGGCGCTAGGTCCCTATCGTGCCAAGGGCCTGGATGAATATTCCTCCACACCTCCTCCTTACCAGTTGACCGAAAACGAGAGCACATGGCTGGATGAAACCGACCTAGTGTTTGTTGATCCAGTCGGCACGGGTTATAGCTATGCAGTTCAGCCGGAATTTGGCAAGGAGTTCTGGAGCCCTAAAGGCGACATCGATTCGATCACTGAGTTTATCCGTCGTTTTCTAGCCCACTATGAATACGCCGAAAGGACACCGATCTTTCTGCTAGGAGAGAGCTATGGCACTCTTCGTGCTGCTGGCGTCGCAGAGAAACTAACCGACAAGGAGCTTAATGTCGCAGGTGTAATGTTGATTTCCGCGGCACTGGACCTGCATGGTGCCACTTCTGATCAGCAATTCATCTCATTAGTGCCGAGTTACACCGTCGCAGCCTTTGTCCACAAGAAGCTTCCGCCTGACTTGCAAGACAGCTTGGAGTCGGCAATCCGGAAATCAGAAAACTGGGCGCTCTCGCGATATTCCGTAGCTCTTTTGCAGGGAGATCGCCTGCCCGTCTCTGAACGAGATGGCGTTGCGAAAGAGTTGTCCCGATTCACGGGCTTGGGCGAAGCATATGTCACTAAGCACAACCTGAGAATCGGAATGGAAGATTTCTCAACTGAGTTGCTGCGGGATAGAAAGCAGGTCCTTGGCCACTATGACTTCCGTGTTACGTCGCCGACCACATCTTCCGGAGGCGAATACGATCCTACATTGGATCCCAGCTTGAATACTCACGGCACCGGAAGGCTGATCGTTCCTTACCTGCAAACACAACTCAAGTTCAAGAGCGACGCCTTCTATGCCGGGCCCTTTGGAGGACGCTGGCCTCCGCCCGATGCGCATAGGGGCGACTGGATGTCGGTACGCTGGGACTGGAGTGAGGCAACAGCTGTCGATGGTGCGGCCGCGCTCGCGCGTGCAATGCGAAAGAACAAGTCGATGCAGGTAGTGGTCATCTCTGGCCTGTACGATCTCGCGACGCCATTCTTCAGTGCCGAAAATGAGTTCGCTCATATGGGACTCGATCCGGACACGCGGAAGCGAGCGGAACTGGTCCGTTACGATGCTGGGCACATGGTTTATTTGGATGCGTCCGACCGGAAAAAGCTCAAACAGGATTTTGCCGACCTGGTGGAGCGGGCCCTGAAACCGACCGGCTCTTCAAAGTGAAGCCCCCGGCCGAGATTCCAAAGCATGGATAAATGCCTGTTTCGTGTCAGGAGGCAGACCTCGTCAGCGGTTCAGGAGAAGGAGGCCCGGCATGAGGATAAAGCAAGCCGTAGCTGTTCTGTTTTTGCTGACGGAGCTTTATTGGGGCACCATCAAAGCAACAGCGCAATCCCAAACGACAACACCCACGCCGTCGAAACTAAACCTTTTACTTCGTCCGGCACTTGGTTCGGATGGCATGGTAGCCGCCATCGATGTGGCACTTGATCTGAACGGCATTCGTCCCGCAGTCGGGCAACCTTTTTCGCTTCGCATCCCTATCGAATTTGCCGGCGTGAAACATGTCGCCGACCGTATCGAAAATCTCCAAGTCAGACGCCACGAAAATCTCATCAATCTCTCCCAGGTTGATGAGCCGCCAGATGCAGGGGGGTCACTTTTCTGGCGTAGATGGAAGATCGATCAACCGCCGGCTCAGCTGAACGTTCGCTATCGCGCTCGACTGGATCCGCCGCACCCGTGGCCTGGTCCGCCTTTCGATTTACGTTCGAACGGAGGCGGGGTTAGTGGCGCAGGTTTTGGCTTTCTTGTGCTCCCCGACTCAACAGACAAATTCGAAATCACTTTGAAATGGGACCTGCGTGACATGCCTCGCGGGGCGCGCGGTGTGTCTAGCCTGGGCGACGGTGATGTCCATTTCCTGGACACAGTCGATCGGCTTCAGGAATGCTTCTACATGGCGGGAGTGCTTGGCACCTATCCCGTTAACTTCACTGTGCGCCATTTTCGCTCCGCTTGGCTAGGCACCCCACCTTTCGATGCGGAAGCAGAAATGGAATGGTCCGAGAAGACTTATTCGGCATTGCGCCACACTTTTGCTGACACGAGCACGACCTCATTTTACTTTTTCATGCGGGCAGGCAAGGACAACGAGAGCTATGGCGGCGCCGCACTCGCCAATTCATTTCTTCTTTTTGCTCCCGAGAGGGCGCCAAAAGGGGATGACTCCCCTAGCCTCACTATCGCTCACGAAATCACACACCACTTTGCGGGAGGGCTCAGTTCGCCCGAAGGCATCGAAGGCTCCTGGTTTTCTGAAGGACTTGCGGAGTATTACTCGCGGCTTGTGACGTTTCGCGCCGGCCTTATCTCGCCCGAAGCCTTCGGCAAAGCCGTCAATAAAGCCGCACAAGCTTATTACACCAACCCTTTGAGAAATCTGCCGAACGAGAAGATCGCCGAAGGCTTTTGGCGAGACAAAAATGTTCAAGGCTTGCCCTATCAACGCGGCTTCTTTTATTTCGTAGACACCAATCAAAAGCTGCTGGCCGCTTCGAAGGGGAACATCTCTCTGGACACGATCATACTTTCACTTCAGGCGCAAAAGAGAAGCGGCAAGGAACTGACGCCGGAAGTCTGGAAGCAGGCTATCGAATCAGAACTTGGAGATTCTGGCACCCGGGAGTTTGAATCGGTGATTCTTCAAGGTGAACTTGTGGTGCCGACGTCGGATGCATTTGGTCCGTGCTTTGAACGGCAGACGTTTCCAATGGCAACCTTCGAGCTCGGATTCGACCAGCATAAGAGTCTGGATGCACAACCGCGCACGATTCAGGGCCTGGTGCCAGGCTCCGCGGCCGAGAAAGCCGGGCTGCAAAATGGTGACGGTGTGTTGGCCCTAGACCCTGTGAATATCGACGAACTTCGCTCCGATGTGGCCAAGCAGGTACGTCTCCAAATTAAGAGACGAGACATGACAAGAGAGATCGACTACCTTCCGAGAGGTCAAGCTGTCGAAGGATATCAATGGATTCGGCGTGCCAAGGTGCCCGATGATGCATGTGCCACCAGTGTTCAGACCAAGTGACTCGGTCATGGTAAAGCGTGGGTGCAGATGGGCAAAAGGGGCAATACTCGTTCTACTGTTTGTCCGTGGAATCCAGAGCGCGGCTGCAATGCCTTCCTGGGAGGTCGCGGCCCATACACCGGTCATAACTCATCACGTCAGTACCTTCAACGGGAAGCACGTCCAGTACACGGCAACCGTTGAGAGCATCGATGTTCCTGACGCCAAAGGCAACCCGGGTGCGCGACTAGTGAGTTTCTCGTACACCGATGACAACACCCACGACTCTGCCTCACGGCCAGTGATGTTCGTCTTCAATGGTGGACCGATCACGGCATCGTTGTGGCTTCACGTCGGTATCATGGGACCGAAACGCATCTCGATCCCAGACGACCTGTCCGCCGACCCAGGCACTTACAAGCTGGTTGACAACGTGTACTCGCCGCTGGATGTGGCTGATCTCGTATTTATCGATCCCGCCTCGACTGGTTTCAGCCGCGTGCTGCCGGGAACCTCCCCGGAAACCTATTTTTCCGTCGGTGCTGATGCTCAGCAAGTGACCGCCTTCATCTCCACCTGGCTCACGCAACATGGCCGTCTATCGTCACCCTCTTACCTTCTTGGCGAGAGTTACGGAACCATGCGCGCCGCGGAGGTAGCCGCTCAGCTGGCTGAATTGCCTCACCCCATTTTGCTGGACGGGGTAGCGCTGATGGGAGAGGCCATTAATATCGTCGAGTATCGCCAGCGCCCGCAAAATATTGTGAGCTACGCGGTTTCACTACCAACCCTGGCTGCGCTTGCCTGGTATCACAACAAGGTTGATCGTAAGGATAAAACGCTCGAACAGTTTGTGAAGGAAGCATGGCGCTTCGCGCAAACCGACTATCTGACGGCACTGTTCCAGGGAAATTCGATCGATCCGGCAGAACGAGACCGAATTGCGAAGCGGCTTGAGGAGTATAGCGGCATTTCGGCCGCTTACTATCGCGAGCATGACCTTCGCATCAGCAAGGAACGGTTCCGCGGAGAGTTACTGAAAGACCGCGGTCTACTACTTGGCCGCAACGATGGCCGATATGTCGCGCCAATGACGGACAAAGGACTGGTGGAGGACCCTTCCTCGGTAATCACTGTAGGATTCAAGCGTTTTTTCACCGATTACCTGCGCAATGATCTCGATGTGGATTGGCCCGATGAGTACGTAGTTCTTAAGGAAGTTGGCCTAGAGGAGTGGAAATGGGGCGGCAGTGGCCCTTTTGCCGACTGGCCATATGGAGACCGGCTGCTGAAGGTCATGAAAGCGAATCCGCGGTTTCGCGTGCTGATCGGGAACGGCTATGAAGACACTCAAACAACCGTGGGCGCTGCCGAATACGCTGTGCGGCAGGCTGGCTGGCCTGAGGGGCGCGCCACGCTTTCCTTTTATGAAGGTGGACATATGGCCTACACCGTGGAGCGCAGTGCCAAAAAGTTTACCGATGATATTCGCACACTCATCGGGATCACGAATCCACAGAAATGAAAACGTCGAACGGACGGGCGATGACGGGCTATCAGTGGTCGAGGGGCGCCGGAATTCCCGATGAGAAGTGTCGCGATAGACGATTTTGTCCGCCTTTACAAGTTGTTAGCGAGGAACATATATGACGATAAGTCGTCGTGAGCTCCTGGCTGGTTTCGGTGGTATGGCAGCGATTGGAATTGCGCCGCGACCTGGTCTTCTTGACCAATTCCAAACCACTTCGTCATCTGGATCTGTCTCCCTCCCCTCCAAGAACGATTTTGCGATCCCGGCGGGCGTTACCTACATCAACTCTGCCTACACACATCCGATGCCACTGGCGGCCGAGGCTGCGCTGCGCGAATGGGCCAATTTTCGCTCTCAGCCGAAAGTGGTCTCCCAGCCCAAGAAACTGATCAACGTCAAAGCTGAGTTCGCTGCACTGATCAACGCCAAAGAATCAGAAATCAGCTATGTCACGAGCACCAGCGCAGGTGAAAACCTTGTCGTGAATGGCATGGGTCTCGATTACAAGACCGACAACGTCGTCACTGACGCATTGCATTTTGAAGGTGCCATCTTACATCTCCAAGCCCTTCAGCAACGCTTTGGTCTCGATCTTCGCATCGTCAAACCTCGCAATTGGCGAATTGAATTGAGTGATCTCGAACGCGTGGTTGACAAGAAAACCAAGCTGATTGAAATGTCGCTGGTGGCGATGGACAACGGGTTTCAGCACGATCTGAAAGCAGTTTGTGATCTTGCTCACACCCATGGCGCTTACGTGTATGCCGATATCGCGCAGGCCGCGGGGAACACTCCCATCGACGTTCGCGAAAGTGATGTGGATTTTTGCGCCTGCTCGAGTTTCAAGTGGCTCATGGCTGATTTTGGGCTAGGCTTCCTATTCGTTAAGGAAGCATTGCTCGACAAAGTAATCAGTCGTACCCAATACGGCTATTTTGAAGCAAGGACTTTGGACTCCCATTTCCTTCCCGGCGATTCACCGAATCCCGCTGTTTACACCTGGGAACTCGAGAACGACGCTTCCGGACACTTCGAGGTGGGCACCCACGCTATCGGAACAGCGCATGTGCTTGCACAATCGTTGCCCTATATTCGGAGGGTCGGGGTGGAGAATATCCGTGCTCACCGCCAGCCCATGCTCAAGCGGCTTCATGAAGAAATGCCGCGTCTAGGATTCGAGCCTCTCACTCCGCCCGAATCGACATCGGCTCTTATCAGCTTTGCCATCAAAGATTACAAAACAATCGCCGAGCGGTTAGAGAAAGCTAGCGTGAATGCCAGGGTCTCTCGGCGGTTTATCCGGCTCTCACCGTCTGTGTTTAATGACATTAAGGACATCGACCGGTTGTTGGAGGCATTGTCGTGAAACATTCCTCGCGGCAAGGACTCCTTGTCACATTTCTGCTGACTTACCTCTGGAGCACTTTCGCCCTTACACAAGACAAACCCGTTGTCATCCACGCCGGCCATCTGATCGACACGGCGCACAAGCAGGTTCGTCAGCGAGTCTCCATTGAGGTCCAGGCTGGTCGCATCAGTGCCGTGCAAGATGGCTTCGTGTCACTCCAGAACGCCGACATCATTGACTTGTCCAGCGCTACCGTGTTGCCGGGCCTCATCGACTGTCACAAACACCTCACTCTTCATTTGGGAAGCGGCAGCCATTTCGCCGACCTCGTCACAGATACCACTGCCGACTCTGCTTTCTACGCGGCAGCAAACGCGAGAACTACGTTGCTGCACGGTTTCACGAGTGTTCGCGATGTCGGAGCACGAGATACGGTAGACGTCGCCCTGAAGCGCGCGATTGAGCGCAACCTCGTGATCGGCCCCCGAATTTGGGCGGCCGGGCAAATCATTGGACCGACCGGTGGGCATTCCGATAGCGCCAACGGCGTAGCGGAAGGGATCTCCAGTGCCGAGTGGAGCAAGTCGACCGTTGACAATTCCGATGAGGCCCGCAAGGCAGTGCGTGAGCATCACCGTAGCGGTACCGATTTGATCAAGATCGTCCCCAGCGGCGGCGTCGGTTCCGTAGGTGATGACCCCAAACTGCAATTGATGACTAATGATGAGATTAGGTCCGTGATCGAAAGTGCGCATTCTCTTGGAATGAAGGTTGCGGCGCACGCTCATGGAAAGGCTGCAATCGACAACTGCGTCCGTCTCGGTATCGATTCCATTGAACACGGCACCTATGCGGACTCGGAGTCCTTCGCTCTGATGAAGGAGCATGGAACGTATCTTGTCCCCACCGTTTTTGTGGCCTATTCGCTTTTGCAAACTGCGAAAGAGCACTCGGAAAAACTACCGCCCCACATCGTGACGAAAATTCAAGTTATCACGCCTGTCATTCAGGCCATGTTCGCCAATGCGTATCGAGCCGGCGTCAAGATCGCAATGGGCACTGATTCCATGGGCAACTTTCGAGGAGGTCTCACGCCAGCGAAAGAAATCACTGAGATGGTGCGCCTTGGCATGGCGCCGATGGACGCTCTGTCAGCCACCACCGTCAACGCGGCCGACCTTATCGGCGATTCAAAGGATATTGGCTCCCTTGAGCCGGGCAAGTTCGCCGACATCGTTGCCGTCTCAGGGAACCCGCTGCAAGACATCACCGAGCTCGAACGAGTTGTCTTCGTGATGAAAGGTGGGGTCGTCTACAAGGCGAACGGGAAGGAACTGGTTGTCACGGCTCCGACCGAAAAATAGGACTCGGGAGAGAAACGAGGATCTCCCTGAACAACATCGGAAGGATGCTTCTTCTCATGGTGGCAGCTGTCGGATGCGCTTTCGCTTAACGAAAGGTTATTTCTCCACCCGAATTTGGCAGTCAGGGAAGCGATTCGATTCCATTCAGCCCGGGAATTCTCGCGGGAGACACGCTTTACGTTTCTGGTGAAATCGGCGCAGATCTACACACACGTGAAATTCCGCAGGACTTCGAGGCGGAGGTCAAGACCTGCCTCGACAATATCGGGATCATTCTAAAGGCGGCCGGCATGGACTATTCCGACGTCGTGTCTGTGCAAATCTTTCTCACTGACGTGAGTCAGTTCAAACGCATGAATGCTGTCTACGCTTCGGTTTTTAAA
>JBPYDQ010000455.1:0-6797 GCA_051986135.1 Terriglobales bacterium
AGGTCAATCACCAGAACTGTGCCGAACACCAGCGCCAGGCCTAACACGTGAGTCGATTCGATCAGCGGAAACAGAAGGAGGGAGTCGCGAATCCTGGTGGCCAGGCTGGAGGCTTCCACCGTCTTCAGAAACCCGTCCACATCCCACGTCGCCAGTGCGATTATGCTCAGCACTGGCCCTCACGCCTTCGTTGCTGGCGACCAGGGGCCCCACACGTGGTCATAGGCGATCAGGCGCCCCAGGATGATAATGCACATCCAAATCAGAAACACCAGCACCGCCGCCCATTTCGTGGATCGGCGGCCCAGGATCGTTTCTCCCCACTTCGCCTCCTGCTTACGGACTCTCGCCAGGAAAACCAAAGCGATTCCGGCGCTGACCGCCACCAGGAACATTTTTAGCCAGAACGAAAACGTCACCAGTTCCCGCACCGGCTCTCCGACGACCATCAGAATCCCGGTTGCCAGCAGCAGACACAGCCCTCCCGTCAACCACGGCCCAAACCTCCGGGTGGTTTGCCCGAGCGTTTGATCCATCCCCGCCCATCCTAGGACGCGAAGCTCGATCAGCAGTACCGAACCCATGACAATTCCAATTGCCACAATGTGTATGGATTGAATCGCGGGGATCATCCAGGCGTTGTGGTTCTGGATGAAGACGCTCGGAGAGGTTAACGACAGCCACTCGGCAAAACGCTTCAAGTCAGTTCTCTATGTTCCCGAACGAGATCCACTCGCAGCCCTAAAACGTCTTGCCGCCGAGAAAGACGCTGCCTTGCACCGTGTCGCAGGTTTTGCCCGGAGCGGGCGGTGTTTTCCACGGACATTTCACAATCGCGCCGCCGCGCAGGAGCGACCCGAAATTACTACCGTCCCGCAGCGGATTCATTTTGAGGCTGAAAATCGTGCCCACCGGGAACGCCTCTGCTGTGATGCCCTGCTGCGCCATGGCCGCGGCCCCGGCCATCTCGACACCCCAATCCGTGAACTTGCCGTCCTTGTCCTTGACCAGCTTGCCGTCCGGTCCGACCAGGTAGAAATGCAGTTCGGCATGGTTGGCCTGCGCCACGAATTGGTAGGCCACGCCGGTCAGCACCAGCGTCTTGGTCTGATCGTACATCGCGAAGGAATGATGGGCCAGCGCAGGGCCCGCCGCGATACCCAACAACAGGAAGGCGCAGAGCCCCACGAACATCCGGGTTCGGGCCAATAATGGTTTGTTCCTCATCGTGTTCTCCTTCCGGCGCCGGCTCCCTACTTGAAGAGGTCCAGTATATCCTGAGGCAGAGTGTCCTGAGGCTTATCCCATCCTACTTCGAAATACTTCTCCCAGTTCTGGGCCCAGGGCCGGCCGTAGTAATCCACGTACCGCGGATCGGCATTGGTGAGCTGCATCGGCCTGCCATTCACATTCCTGAGATTGCTCAGACATTCGATATAGGTGTAGCGCCGGTTCGGATCGTCCGTCGTAGCTACCCGCACGTACCGGTAAGTGGCACGCAGCGGCGCGACGAATGCCTCGGGATCGTAAAATACTGTCTCGTGATCCAGTCCGGTGAACTTGCCGCCGGCGTCGTACACCGGCCTGAATGTCTCGACGGTTTCAATTTTTCCGCTGTATTCGAACATCGAGTGTGATAGCGTCCACGCCTGCACGTTCGCCGTCCAGGAGACCAGCGTGGTTCCATCCCAGAATCCGACCGTCTCTCCGTACCACTGCGGCACCTTCTGCACGTGCTGTTTACCGATCAATACCTGGCGCAGAAAATTGGCGGCGATGCCGGAGAGGAACTGCACCTGCCAGGGCGTCATCGTGAGTTGGAAATTGCCCCCTTGGGAGGCCTGCGCCCACCAGCGCATAAATCCTTCCGGATAGCAGAACGACGCCTCCCACTGTGGCGCATTGTCCACGGCCTCATGATAGTTCATCTGGACCATGCGCTTTTGATATTCCGGAGCCAGTAAAGACAAGATCGTCGGGACCTGGTTAACCGTGCCCCAAATCCATTCAGCCCCGTGGTCGGCCTGCTGGTCGCGTCTATAGTAACCTTCCCAGTCCGGCGTGTTGGCTTTGGTGTAGACCGTTGGACCGCCTTTCGCCTTAGCCGCCGCCAGCAGGGCCTCGTAATGCTCCCTGGCTGTCTTATACGGATACGGGCTGACGATCTTTTCGCGCGGGTAGTCCATGCTGCAGTCGCCCCAGGCGGCCGAAGTCGGCGGGTTTTTCCCGATGCGTCCGGAGGTCCAGATGTCGGTGAGCTGGCGAGGTGTATTGCACCGGAAATAGCGCTTGTCCAGCCAATACTTCTGGTCCTTATAAAAGTTCTTCGACCGAAACAGATCGATCGGCAGCTCTTCCATTCCCGCGGGCGGCCCGGCAAAGGTAGGGGTATTTCCACGGCCGAATCCGCCGCGTCCCACCACACCGCGTCTCCCCTCCTGCTGCGCCGGTGCCGGCGGCTGCTGCCCCGGCTGCTGCGCGAACATCGGTACTGAGGGCGCCGGCAGCAGTGCCAGCAGCACCGCAAAACCAAACAGAATGAACCGCCTGAATCTCATATGGGTACTACTCCCTCATCTGAGCCGAAATCCACATCAGCGTACATCCGCCGCTGAAGCGATGTCAAAACTTGGGGTTCCGTTGGCGGCCGGGCAAGCCATGCGTTAGAAGTTTACTTTTAACCCCAACTGTATCTCACGAGGTCCGCCGGTCCCATTGATCGGGTTGGCGGCGTTCGGGGCCGAAGTAGCGATTCCGAATGTTGAGGGGTTCGTGATGGTGGCGGTCCCTCCGGAGTACGTTCGGTTGTTGAGGAAGTTGAACGACTCGGCCCGGAACTGTATATGGAACCGCTCGCGCAAGGTCCACTTCTTACTGACGGCAAGATCCCATTCGTAGAATGCGGGGCCGAAAAGCGCGTCCCGTCCCATGGTGCCGAAGGTTCCTTGGGCCGGAGGGAGCAGCACAGACTGGCCGTTGGGAGACACATAACACCCGAACCTCTCCAGGGAAGCCAATCCGCTGGAGGAGCCGGGGACGAGTGCGTTCATCTGCGCGTTCACAGATTCGTGTTCGGCTGCGGTAATGCAGGCTTGCCCGGCCCCATTGTTGCCAGTCAACGACAACGGCAGGCAACCGGAGTCGCTGGAAAACCGGCTGCCCGCGAACGCGTAACAAGGAGTCGGATCCGTCTTGCCGAGGTGGAAATTGCGCGGCTTACCGATTAAAGACCACTGTTCCGCCGCGCCGCCCAACAGAGATCTGGAGCCGCCGATTCCGGCGAAATCGTCAGTTCCGTCCGAGGGATTCACAGGGGAACCGCTTTGCAGATTCAAGCTGCTGTTGATCTCCCATCCCTCCAACATGTGCCCCCACGACTTTTTTCCGGGAATGGCGTATAGCGCCGTAACGCCGAGATGCTGGTTAGGAGTCCAGGGTCCGTAGTAAGCGGCTACATTTCTGCCATCCTGCACGAACGGGCCATTGCCTCCCTTGCTGGTAGCCAAATCTTTGGCGAAGGTGTAGTTCTCCGTGAATGTCATACCGCGGAAACTTCGCTGAAGGAAGGTCGCTTGGAGGGCATTGTAGTTCGAAAAACCGGCGGGTTCATACTCAAAAATACCCGAGAACCAGGGAAATTGACTGTAATACGGCTCGCGAACCTGATAACTTCCCGTCACGCTTCCGGGAGTGGAACCCGGCACTGCCCGGCTGGCGCCGGGGGTCGGCTCATTGATGTTGACCATAGTGGACAAATTGTAGGCGTGCGTGCCTACATAGTTCACAGTTAGGGAAACATTATTTGTAAATGCATGCTGGATGCCAAAGGTCCAGGTGTACATCGGAGAGCGGGGCGAATCCACGGACTTCACATGCAGATTGCATGGCGAGGGCGTGGTGCCATTGGCCACTTTCACCAGACCGTTGCCGCACTCCAACGCACCGGTACCCACTGTAAAGACAGGAACTCCGGGAGCCCAGTTCAATCCGCTACCGGGAACGGTGACCTGTCCTGAGTTAACAGCGCCCGGAGCGGTCGACGGTGCAAATGCCACCGTGCCGTTCGGGTTATAGAGCGTAAACCCTGTGGGAACATTGTTGAGGCCTGCCCCGAAGCCATAGGCGATCAAGTCGTCTACTTGGGGAGTATCGTAACTGACGCCCATGCCTGCCCGGATCACTGTCGTGCCTCGGCCTGTGACATCCCACGCGAATCCGGCTCGCGGCGCGAAATCGTGGTAATCGGTGTTATAAAGCGGGCTGCCATGTTGCTGCACCATGCCTGTAGGCTGGGTCGGGTCGAAGTTGGCAGCATTGTTACCATCTACCAGGATGGCAGGCTCTAATTCATAGCGCAGGCCCAGGTTCAAAGTAACGGTCCGGCTCAGGCGGAAATCGTCCGTGAGATAGAAAGCTTCCCGGTTGAAGCTCACGCTATTCCTCTGGGGATTGACCAGAATGGATCCGCTGGTGGGTTGGCCGGCAAGGAAATCCTGCAGGGCCGTCGAGCCGCCGTTGGCCGCAAACGCCAGGCCGCCGTCGAAGTTGAGCGTGCCATCAAAGTTTCCCGGAGCGCCGAGCCCGTTGTATTGACTGTGATGGAACTCGAAACCGAACTTGAAGTGGTGGTTCCCGTGGATATAGGAAACATTGTCGTATGCCGTTATGGTGGTTTGATTCACCAACTGGTCGTTGAGGGCAAAGCCCGCGCCCAGGCCGGCAAAGTTTTGGGCGCCACCGCCAATGTTCACAACCGGGAATCCGCACATCGGAGACGGAGGATTGGCGCCGGAAACAAAGCCAAGCTGGGCATAATCGGGTTGGCCTACCTGCCGCGTGCATTCCGCGTTGTAATCTACCAAGGCGTAGCGGTTCCACCCAAACCGTACGTCGTTCACCCAATCCGAACTTAGGGTATTGACCCAAACCGCTCGCATCATTTGCGTGCGGCTGTGATTCCCGTTGATCCACCATGGCGCCGCACCGGTTGCCGGATTGTCGGTGTTGGCGTTGCCAAAGAAGTATTCGCCGTTTATGGTATTGCGGCTATTGAGCTGATAATCGATTTTTCCGATGGCGTTGTTTGAGCTGCCGATATTATCCAGCGCTATGGGAATGTTCTCGGTAATGAGTGAGCTGCTCGGAAAGATGCCCTTCGCCGGATTACAGGTGGCTGATCCGCCCGATACGCTACAACCTGCTAAACTCAGGCTTAACGGACTTGGCGTTACACCATTGGCCAGTAAGCCATTAATCGCAAGAGGGAGACTATCATCGGGAGTTTGCGCATTAGGAGAAGTAGTCGGTGTATTAATCAGACCGGGAGCGCCTATCGTATAGCGCATTCCTTCATAGTTGCCGAAGTAGAACAACTTATCCTTTTTGATGGGTCCTCCTATGGATGCGCCATACTGCTCGAAATTATCGTCTGACTTAGGCAGCGCGGGAGTGCTTCCATTCTGATAAGGATTATACGCGTCCAGTGAGTTATTGCGGCCGAATCCATACACACTTCCATGGATCATGTTAGTCCCCGATTTCAGGCCGACGTTAACCACAGCGCCCTGAAACCAGCCAAATTCGGCACTCGGATTCGCCATGGTGTTCACTTCCTGGATGGCGTCAGCGGGTAACAGCGTCAGTTCGTCGGTGCTCGTGGCCGCACCGATCAGAGGTCCGGAGTTTACAAATATATTGAGATTCTCCACGCCGTCCAGCATCCAATAATTGCCCTGGCCACCGGCGCCATTGGCTGAGTAATTCGGCGAATTCCCGCCGGGGCGCCCGATGATTCCAGGCTGGAAGTCCAGCACCTTGGTATAGAGGCGGCCGTTGATTGGCAGCTCATTGAGTGTTACGGTTTCCACCGTGTTGGAGATGACTTCGTTGCTTGTGTCGATCAGCGGAGCTTCTCCAGTTACAGTGACCGTCTGATTCTGTTCGCCCGGTTGTAATTGGAGGTCTACACGAACAGCTTGACCGACTCCCACCAGGATGCCGTTGCGCTCCGCGTTTCTGAAACCGGCAAGTTCGGCGCGCACTACGTACTGGCCCGGCGTCAGGCTTGGGGCCGTGTACTGGCCGGCAGTATCTGTAACTAGGGAACGCGACACGCCCCGCTCGGCATCGGTCACCGTTACCTTCGCGCCTGCAATGGCCGCGCCGGTGGCGTCCGTAATGCCCCCGGCAATGCTTCCGGAATTGAGCTGGGCAAGAGCAGGCAGACACAGCCACAGCCACAGTACTCCCACGATTGCAGCTACACACTTCCAGCTTAGGCAGACAAACGTCCTTGGATACATGGAACTCCCCTCCCGTGCCGATGCGCTCGGCTTAATGAGCCGTGTGCATGCAGCCGACCACGTCGACACTCACCCAGCGTTCGGGGACATTCTACGTCCATGTAATAATCGTGTCAAGAAACATTATCGAGCAGTGTTGTTAGCATGATCTGTCCGCCTAATTAGTGGATGGTTACTCGGTGAAAGCCCGCATGTCGAGGATTAAGAACGACAATGTCGGTATCGGGGCTGGAACGGCAGCCCTCGGCCGATCGGCTGTGCGATGGGCGTTTGATCGGCATAGGGGCGGCGGTCACCCGCCGACCCCTGCCACACCACCGTGCGTACGGGTCCGTACACGGCGGTTCGAGTCGGTTACGCCGACACCGCCTCGAACAATGACGGAAGCCCGAGCGATTTGAAGTACTCATTGGAAAGCCCCACAGACAGGGCCTTGGCCCGTGCGAGATACCAAGGGCCGCGTCCGCTTCCAGCCGTATTACTGGCTAATCGCGG
>JBPYDQ010000456.1:0-3552 GCA_051986135.1 Terriglobales bacterium
CTCAACACCTATGCCGTTTTTGCTCGCTCCAAGTTTGAGTGGCTCAACGAGGGCTTGCTGATCCGTCATGCCGATCCGGAACCTGCTCACGTGTTCAACACCTCTGGTTTCTACACTCAGATTTCCCGAGGGTTCGGCTCGTTCCGCCCTTACTTTCGATACCAATACGTAAACGCGCCCAACAACGAGCCCATCTTCTTCCCGGTTTACAACGTTTCGGTTGGTTTACAGCATGGACCCTCGCTGGGTGTGCGCTACGATTTCCGCGAATCGGTCGCAGCTAAGTTAGAGTATGAATACAACGATTTACGGAGGGTGCAGGGCATCAACCAGCAGGCGATAAGTCAGCTGGCCCTGCAATTGACATTTGCGTTCTAGAAGGTTTCGACACATGCGACGCTTGCGATTGGTCTTTTCAGTGGCGGTGCTCTTCCTGGCGGTGTTGACGCCGTCGGACAGAACCGTTTCCTTCGCTACCGCCACGCCAACAACGAAAAATGACCCTCGTCAAATTTTGGCCATCGTCGTCAATCCCTCCAATCCTGTCGAAAATCTCTCCCTCGTCGAACTGCGCAAGATATTCCTGGGAGAGCGGATTCGCTGGCCCAACGGCCATCGCGTGATCGTGGCGATGCTTGATTCTGGATTTCCGGAACGCGACGCCGCCCTTCGCGAGGTTTACCGCATGACGGAAAGCGGTTATCGGGACCACTTCTTGAAAGGACGGTACACGGGCGACATTCCCGTCTTGCCAAAGACGCTGTCGTCCCCGGAAATCCTTCGTAGGTTCATCTTTAATGCGCCAGGTGCGATTGGCTATCTGCGCGCCTCCGACGTCAACTCCTCGGTGAAGGTCGTTAGCATCGACGGACGCCTTCCCGATAATCGCGAATACGCGCTTCTGATCGAGGAACCTGCGAAGTGAACGGGCGAACCAAAGTCCCTGGTGGGCAACCGTCGGGGTGGAATTTCCGGTTACGGGAATTTTTGACGACAGTTGTTGCTCGTCACGCCACCACGCTGCTCCTCCTTCTATTGGTGTTCGGTGCGGAGTTGGTCTTGGGGACATTTGTCGTACGCGACTTGCTTGCCACTCAGGGCCAAGTCCAACAGATCTACCTTCGCTCGATCCAAGGGCTGCGCGGGATCGGAGAACTGCAGTACCAGACCCAAGAAGCTCGCCGCAGCACCTTATATGCCCTCACCACGAATGACGGCAACCTGCAGGTTAAATATGCGGATCAGTCGCGTGCCGCCGACCAGCGCGTTTCTGAAGGCATTGCCCAATATTTGGCAGTGGCTCGAATGCCTCGCGAATTGGACGTCGGAAAGCAGCTAGCCGACGATTGGAATGGCTATCTAAAAGTCCGGGATGAGGTTCTGGGTTTCATTCTGGAAAACAGCCCTGAAGAAGCCGTCCATCTTGACCTTACCTCCGGAGTGCCACTCTTCGAGCGGGTTCGGCAAGACCTGGAGGAGATCAAACGTCTCTACGACGAGCAGGCCGCGCAACAACTCCTTCTGATGAACGCTTTCTCTCGACGCACTATCCTCAAACTCATCTTCGCGTTCGGGCTCGCCTCGCTCATCGCAGGTACTTCCATCTGGGCGATCCAGAAAAACGAAATGCGCAGCCAGGTGCAATTGGCCAGGATGCAAATGGATTTTGTCGCGTCGGTCTCCCACGAGCTGCGAACTCCACTCACATCCATCCTTTGTGCCGGCGAGAATATCAGGGATGGTTTCGCACGGGGAGAGAAAGATATCGTCGAACAAATCTCCATCATCGCCGACCAGGCCGCTCGACTGGCAGGTCTGGTCGACCAGGTGATGCTCTTCGCAGTGACCTCCAAGAAACCCATTTACCCTCTGCAGCCACTCCAGGTTTCCGAAATTCTCTCCAGCGCATTGAGGAACACCTCCGGGCTTCTTCAGGGTTCGGCATTCACGGTCGAGCAACAGATTCAAGAGGAACTGCCTCCGGTTCTAGGTGATCTTTCGGCCGTTTCCCAATGCCTGCAGAATCTAATCGTAAACGCAGTGAAGTATGGCCCGGAGCAGCACTACATTAAGCTCTCCGCCCAAATCGACCAATCCTCGGCCAGCAAGAAAGAAGTTCAGATCAGCGTTCAGGACCGAGGCAGGGGCATTGGCACCGCGGACCTACCACGCATTTTCGAGCCCTTCTATCGCAGCCCTCATGTTGTTGCCGCACAAATCCACGGCGCCGGCTTGGGATTGTCCATTGCCAAAAGTATGATAGAAGCTGTCGGAGGAAGGCTGTCAGTCGTCAGTGAAGTGGGGTCCGGCAGTACCTTCACCTTGCATCTACAGGTGGCGGACGGAGACTCACTGAAGGACACGGTTGCGTCTAGTGATCTCGGGAGACGTGCAACATGAAGGAAAATATACTGCTCGTCGACGATGAGGAGGCCCTGCGCGCTTCTTTGAGCATGCGTCTTCGCGGGGAAGGCTACATCGTCGATACTGCCAAGGATGCCACCGAAGGCCTCCAGAAGGCCACTTCTCTTCCCTTCGATTTGATTATCCTAGATCTGATGCTCCCCGACCGCAGTGGATTGGATGTGTGCAAAGCCATTCGCGAAGCTGGCATCGCTACCTCCCTGATCGTTCTCAGCGCGCGTCACCAAACCACCGACAAGGTAGTAGCCCTTAAGCTCGGGGCCGACGATTATGTGACAAAGCCATTCAAGTCCGCCGAACTTGTTGCCCGCGTTGAAGCCCAGCTGCGGCGCATGCCCATCCGCTCCGGCCAGGGTGTTTTTCAGTTCGGCCCGATCCGGTTGGATTTTCGCCTTGCTGAAGTGACCAAAAATGATGAACCCATTAGTCTATCCGCTAAGGAGTTTCAGCTTCTCCGTTATTTGATCGAGCGAGCTGGGAGCAGCATTCCGAGGGAGGAACTCCTGAGCTCGATTTGGGGATATGATGCCAGCTCACTGACGCGCACCGTCGATATGCATGTGGCCAGCCTACGCAAGAAACTCGAGAACAACCCGAGTCAACCGGAACTGATTGTGACCGTTCCTGGGCTCGGCTACAAATTTATTGGTTTGCGACGAACATAACATCGCAGCAAAGAGCCCGATGCGGATGCTTGGTCCCCGTGGCGACCCCCAAGCGCGCAACTTGTGAGATCGTCGCGTGCCTGACGCTTTTGGCCGTTTCAAGTTGCTTCGTGAGTGCGCCAAAGACTTGCACATCTGAAAATCGCGCGTTTCAGAGTGATAGAAACAGAAACTGAGTGCCGAAAGACGTGGCACCCTCAAAAGCCGAGTTGCTCATAAACGGAGTACAATCTGCCTTGGAGGACTTGTTGCTTGCGGCTCGCGTACCCATCATTGGTCATAGGGGCTCTGTGGGCAATAGCGGCGGCAACCGCGGCGGCACAAACAAAACCCGCAGCGGCGAACTGGACGCCTCCAAAAACCGCGTGGGGCGATCCGGATCTCCAAGGGGTTTGGACCAGCGACGACTCCATCGGAGTACCTTTCGAGCGGCCCAAGCGGTTCGGTAACAGAACGCAGCTCA
>JBPYDQ010000457.1:0-3867 GCA_051986135.1 Terriglobales bacterium
TACTGCGCACACAGTTGCGCGCGATTTCGGTCACGAGGAAGTTTTCCGGTTGCTGATGGAGCGGACTCCGGAAGAACTGAAGCTGGCCCTGGCGTGTGAACTGGGAGACGAGGCAGTGTTTCACGAATTTCTGTCGCAGCACCCGGGTGCGGCAAAGACGCTTTCGGAGACGGATCAGAAGAAGCTGCCGAACGCGGCGCAGAATAACAACACAAAAGCAGTTCGGCTGATGCTGGAAGCGGGTTGGCCGGCAGACACGCCGGGAGAGATGGGAGCGACGGCGCTGCACTGGGCTGGATTCAACGGCAACGCGGAGATGACCCGCCAGATTCTGCGGTTCCATCCGACGCTGGAGTTGAAGTCAAGGGAGTATGAAGGGACGGCGCTAGGGTGGGCCCTTTACGGGTCCGGGAACGGTTGGCACCGAGACACAGGCGATTTCGTCGGGACGATTCAGGCACTCCTGGAGGCTGGGGCGACTCTACCGCCTCATGCCGAGGAACTAGAGCCCAGCGAAGCCGTGCTGGAGGTGCTGCCATGAAAGATTGCGTCGGGATGACCGGCAAACCTCAAGTAATCCGCTTCGAAATGGGAACCGGTTTTATCAGCACGAAAATAGTTGTCGAAACAGGCTATTTCACTCATCCTATAAAAGAGGATGTCAAGAAAAAAATCTCTCCCCTCCCCTCGCGGGAGACTAGGGCGTGGTGACTGACGTCCAGCCCTGCCTCCTTATTAGAAGGGTTTTTGATGTTGCCGCTTTGGATCGCCGCGCAGTTGAGCGGCGAGGCCAGCCCCAGTTGATAATCCCGACTTGATGGTTTCATGTAACGGTGGCGCTCGACGCCAGTCGGTTACGAAGCTACGCAAGCCAACCTGTTGGCTTAAATGCCAACCATCATCCTGTGTGAGGCTCGAGGCCTATGGCTTTGTTGGGTTATCCGCGGGGGCATAGGATTGACCCGGAGACTTGGTGCTGCATGGCAGCACGCGGTGCCTAATGAGTGAATGGATACTCTCCCGCGAACCCGAGCGTCGCAGAACCGATGGGTCACCACCGGGCATGAAAACCTGGGATCCCCTGAGTTCTGAGTAACGCTCAAGCTGCTTGCGTTTTCAGTTGTTGGGCGTCGAAGCGTTCCTCCTTTTTCCAAAGTATTAAAGCAATGGCCGCGATCTTGCGTGCTAAGGTGAGACGCGCCATCTCCGGCTTCATGCCTTTGTCCAGCAAAGCCACGTAGAAGTCGCGCAACGGCCCCACCCCACAGCTGGCCCTGGTCGCAGCTCCTTTAAAAATGTCTTTCATCTCATGATTGTGGTTCCGATTCAGACCACGAATCTGCTGTGGTTTTTTCGCACGTTGCAGATGTCCGCGGACAAAGCAGTATTGCGCACTGTCGCGCGTCTCGATGCCCAGCCCGCTGTAGGTCCACAGTTGTCGCTTGCTGCGGAACCGGTGCGGAGTCTGCATCAACGCCAGCAAGCGTGCGGCTCGAATCGGACCGATGCAGGGAATCTGCCGCAGCAGTTTCGCCGCCTTATGTTTCCGGCTCTCCGCCAATAACTCCGGGCGCAAGGTTCGTCGCAACCCCTGCAATCCATCCAACTGCTGATAGAGCAGCTCGGCTCGCCGGCGCACTCCCGCGTGCTCGATCTTGTGTAACCATTCCTCGCGATACCGCGCAGCATAGACTTGGGTGCCCCCACAGGCGATGCCCCAGCCGCGATATAGAGCCTTGATCCGATTCATCACCCGGGTCAGATCTTGGCTAATGGTCTGATAACTGCGTGCCAGTTCCCGTAGCGTCCGCAGTCCATGCTCTCCGTGATAGACCGGTCGCAGCATTCCCGTGCGCAATAAGTTGGCCAGCTTCTGCGCATCTATCTTGTCGCTTTTGTTGCCTTCCTTTAACAAGGCATTGCGCCGAGGATCGCAGACCAACACTTGGTGCACCCGGGGCTGCAGCAAATCGTAAAGCCAGGTTGCCCATGTCCCTTCTTCCCAGGTCACGTGCAACTCGCCCCGCAGACCGTGGATAAACTGCAGAATGCTGCTGGCTTTGGTTTCCACAATCGACTCCATAACCAGCTTGCCACTGCTGTTGAGGACCGCGATCACGATCGCTTCCTTGTGCACGTCCATGCCGATATACTTGATGTCACGACTCATGTGAGTTGCCTCCTTGAGGGAAAGATCACTCGTGTCAACGGAGTCTTTCCCTCAAGGTACAGTGCCATGGTTCCCGGAATCTTCCCACCTGTATCTCTATCCCGATGGATTCCTCGTTTTTGAACCCGTCCTGTGATCCCACCTCCCGCGGCCGTAGCGGAGCGGAGGCGGCGCCTTACCATCAGCCTCGATCTTCTGAAGCAGGGCGCTCTTTCATAATGCATTGATCCTGGCCCTGAGGTATTCGCGTTCGGTCGAGCATTCGCGCGGAGCGGACAACTAGGATCAGCAAGATTGTTTCAACAATAAACAACCACAAGCTGTAAACAACCACAAGCTGTTGATTTCTACATTGTTGTGTGTAGGAATTTAGTTTCACAGAGGGCTGGGAGAAAAAAGTCCCTGACAGTTCTGACAGTAGTGCCCTGTCAATTCACCTGAGAGATTTGAGTCCCCTTCGTACCTTTCTCTCACGTACGCTTGGAGTAAACCGTCTCGTTGATGTCGCCCTTGACAGAACGAGACGGTTTCTGTTTTTTCCCCGAATGTTCGCAAGCGTGTTACGCGGTTTTAGAGGGGGCAGACGGCTTCTTTTCCTTAACCATTTTGGCTACGAGCTTCTCTTTCGTATCGAGCACGCCTTTTAGTTGGTCGATCAATTGAAGTAGCTTGGACCCGTTTTTCTCACCTTGAATCTCCAGGCAGAGACCGTTGATTCGTTCATCTGGCTTCATGTGTGGCATGTCACTTTACCCTCTCGGATGAGCCGCACCCGAATCCTTGCACGAGGCGCGAGTCCTGTCTCTGCGCCAGAGCAATGATGGCTCCCAAGGCCCCTGTCAGTTCTGACAGTGGTGGCCCTGGCAAAACATGGGACTATCGGTCAGTACGTAAATTCAACGGTAAAAACCGTCCCATTGGCTAGTGAGGGCCGCCAGGGGACGGTTTTTACTATGCCCGCCTCTCCTGATTAGCCAATGGCATCGACCAATGCCGCCCTGGTCGACCCCCTGCCGGGTCCCAAACAGTCGGAGACAAAATCTC
Source organism: Terriglobales bacterium (assembly GCA_051986135.1). GTDB lineage: Bacteria > Acidobacteriota > Terriglobia > Terriglobales > Acidobacteriaceae > Gp1-AA122. Next base: position 3,215 of record JBPYDQ010000457.1, read on the forward strand.
AGTCGCCGGGTTCTACGTTGTCAGAATAGAATCCTCAGCTGTTCCCGGAGTCTGTCATGGGTCGTTCCCCGTCCTTTTTAGGTTTGCTTCCCGCCTTGATTCCGCTCGTTTTGGTCCTAAATGCTTGCGGCGGCGGAAACGCCCAGCCAATAGAAACACCGAGCTACTCGGTGAAGGCGACCCCGCTGAATCCGGCTTCGATCACAGCGGGAGAGAATGCCACGTCAGCAGTCACCATAGCGCCAGCCGGTGGTTACACAGGCAGCATCACTCTTTCTTGTGCTACCCTCTCTGGCACCGCAGCCCCCAAGTGCTCCTTTAGCACCAATCCGGTCACTGTTTCCAGTACGGCCTCGGTGAGCGCAACGTTGACGATGTCCACTTCAATCGATACTCCGGGCGGAAGTTACGCCAGCAGCCTTACCGCAAAGGACGCCAGCGGCCTTGCCCCGAGCAATGGCGCTCAGTCGCTGGCACTGACCGCGGCAGCCGTCATCCAGCACATTGTCGTTATCTTCCAAGAGAATCGCACGCCCGACAATCTCTTCCAGGATCCGTTGTTGATGAGTCGCGGGGCTGACATCTCCGCCAGCGGCCTCAACTCACAAGGACAGACTATCGTGCTTAGTCCAATCGACCTAGGTACGGCCGGC
>JBPYDQ010000458.1:0-34642 GCA_051986135.1 Terriglobales bacterium
TTCAGCTCGGCGAGCAAGAGATTGTTATACCTGGAGATGACTTGCTCGCCTTGAGGAACGACTCAACGGGAGAAACGACCAACTCAGCTTTCCTTGCCAAGCTATTGGCCGGTAAATTGCCGATTAGCTTATGAAATGGAAGCCGGCAGTATCTATCGCCTGCAAAGCGGCATCAGCAATCAGGCTGATCGTGGGACATGCCTTTATTGCTTGGCCTGGATGGCGGGCATCGCTGAGCCGGAGCGCGTTCTGCGAGGCTCGCCGATTGATGGACAAGCTCGACGAAGTTGTAAGGGGGCGTGTTTGGCGTTCCCGCGCCGGCTCAGTATGTCTAGTGGCCCCCATCCCCCGCCAGGCCAGCGACGCCGATTCCACACCAGGCCGCCCTAAATTGTTGTCATAGAAATTTTTACCTGGCCCACAATTCCCCTTTTTGTGATCATCGCCGTCCGGGGTAATATGTAGGCTTTCCCATATGGCGACTTCCTCCCTGTCGATTCTTCAAGATGCACCCAAGACCGGCGATCGCCGGCGTTCCATCCGCCACAAAATTCACAGTTCCGCTTATGCCAGTTTTAGCGGCCTCGGTGGAGGCATGGTGCTTGACTTGAGTGAGATCCGCAACATCAGCTCCGAAGGCATGTCGTTGCACTTGGAGTCTCCGCTTGAAGTCAATCGCTGCCTAAATATCGTCTTGGATCTGCCGGAGACCAAGATGTACATCAATACCACCGGAACGGTGGTATGGACCGATGCCTACGGCTGCTGTGGCATCCGATTTGGGATGATGCCGGAAGCCTCACTTCGCCAACTCAACTCGTGGTTGCTTTTCAATACACTCGCCGCACTTACGAAGACGAACGATTCCAATGAGGAACCGCACATCGGCGATCGAGTGGAAACAGCTGGCACCCGAGCCGAGATCCCTCGTTTCGTAGCCGATGCGCCAACCTTAAACGCGATTCGCAGTCAGGTCGAGGACCTGGGCAACAACCTGCCGGCTGCACTCGAAGTCCTAGCCGACCGTGCCCGCCTGTTGACAGCTGCCTCCGGTGCAGCTATTGCCCTCGGCAACGAGGAGGAGATGGTATGTCAGGCTTCCTCGGGAGAAGCTCCTGGTATCGGAGCGCGGTTCAAGGTCGGGTCAGGTTTCTCCGGCGAATGCGTACGCACTGCCAAACTGCAGCGCTGCGATGACGCGGAAACGAATCCTCTCGTCGACCGCGAGTCTTGTCGGGCACTGGGCATTCGTTCCATGGTTGCGGTTCCCGTGCTGACCTCCGGAACGGTTATTGGACTGCTCGAGGTATTTTCCCCGGTTGCGTACGCGTTTGAGGAAAGTGACCTGGTAGCTCTGGGCCGCTTGGCCGAGATAATCATCCAAGCCGTTCCTGCGCCCAGGCAGGCGGAAGCTTCCTCATCTCAGGAACAGGCTGGACAGGAAAAATCCGTCCGGCGTGAGACGATTCTTCGGGTAGCCGCTATTGTCTTGATTCTTGCCGCGCTCGGCGCCTCCCTCACCTTGCTCCTGCGGACCGAGCAGGCCGCTCCTGCTGCCACTGTCGTGCCGCCGTCCCGAAAGGAAGCGCCGGCGGCACAGCCAACCAGACTGTCTGACCTCCGCCGCTTGGCTGATATGGGAGATCCAGTAGCGCAATTCGCCCTTGGAGCACGTTACGCTCAGGGTAATGAAGTCGAGCAGGACTATTCCGAGGCCGTTCGCTGGTTTGAAAAAGCCGCGAACCAGGGACATGTGGTTGCGCAAGCAACTCTCGGCGCCTACTATTGGGCCGGACGAGGTGTACCTGAAGATCTCACCAGAGCTTACTTCTGGTCGGTTCTGGCCCGTGCCGGCGGAGACGAAGCCAGCAAGTACCGCATCGTCACCCTCGCCTCCCGCATGACTAAGATCCAGCTCGCCCAAGCCGAACAAGAAGCGAACCAATGGCTCAGCGAGCATCACGGGACCCCCCAGGTGCCTCGCAACCGCAGCACTTCCAAGAACTGACTTCGAGTCTCTCGCCCGACACTAATGATGAACGAGCAGCACGGATCATCCCTTCGGCGCTAGAATATAGATAGGTTGTCTCATGCCCACCCTGCGCGAAATCCTTGATGAACGGGTCCGCGAGGCTGCCCCTGAGCTGGTCGAAAAGCTAGATCGTAATCGCATCCGTTGTTTCTCCTGCGGCCACTGTTGCCCTATTGCCGAGGGCCAGCCGGGTGTTTGCAAAGTCCGCTACAACAAAGGTGGCCAGTTATACGTTCCCTGGGGATACGTGGGCGGGGTACAATGCGACCCCATCGAAAAAAAGCCTTTTTTTCACGCGTATCCCGGCGCTCTGGCCTACAGCTTTGGCATGCTGGGCTGTGATCTGCATTGCTCCTACTGCCAAAACTGGGTCACCTCACAAGCGCTTCGAGATCCAGGCGCGGTATCGCCTCCCTTGGAAGCAACTCCTGAGCAGTTGGTGGCCGACGCTTTACGCCAGGGCGGAAAAGTTCTGGTGAGCACTTACAACGAGCCTTTGATTACGAGCGAGTGGGCCGTGGCGGTCTTCAAAGAAGCCAAGGCCGCCGGCCTGTCGACCGCGTTCGTGTCGAACGGAAACGGGACTCCGCAAGTGCTGGAATTTTTGCGCCCCTGGATCGATTTTTACAAAGTCGATTTAAAGAGCTTCGACGATCGTCACTACCGCTCGCTAGGAGGCCGGCTCGCACCCATTCTCGATACCATTCGCCGCTTGCATGCGATGGGTATTTGGCTCGAGATCGTAACTCTGCTTATTCCCGGCTTTAATGACTCCGGCGACGAACTTACTCAGCTCGCCGAATTTCTGGTGAGCGTATCGCCGGATATCCCCTGGCACGTGACTGCCTTCCACAAGGATTATAAGATGACCGATCCCAGCGATACGCGGCCCGAGGACTTGTTGCGGGCAGCGGAGATTGGCCAGCGGTCCGGTCTGCACTTTGTCTACGCCGGCAATCTGCCCGGCATGGTTAGTGACCTGGAAGACACGCGTTGCCTGAAATGCAGGAAAGTTCTGGTGAAACGCTACAGCTATCTGGTTCAAGATTACCGCCTCACCGCCGACGGTTCTTGTCCCCATTGTGGTACGCGCATTCCCGGCCGCTGGGGCCGCCAGTTCGATGGTCAGATTGCTTCCGTTCCTTTTTTGCCGCGCGGACGCTCCCGCCTGTTTACAATCGTTAGTCGTTAAAGCGGGATGCACGAGGGAAAACTCTTAGCGATTGTCGTGTTCTGTCTGCTGGCGGTGGCTTGTTCCCCGCGTGATTTCCTCACACGCCGTCTCGCTTCCGACCTGATCGCTAGTTCTCCAACGTTCAAGACACCGCAGCAATTCTTCATTCATCTGGGCATTATCGACAATAAGGAGTACCTCTCTCCTGAATACCTGGTACTCCAGCGACGCGGGTGGATTACCGGAGCGAATGCGGCATGCCCGTCCCAAACCGCGCCTCCGCCCTGTTGGGAGGTGGCGCTCACGCCCGTGGGAGTGGAAACGGTTCAGCCGCTGATATCGAAGGATGCCTCCTCCTCCCGGTATTTTCCCGTAACCATCGCCCAGCGGCAGTTGATCAGCGTGACCGGCATCGACCGCGCCGGGAATTCCGCCGATGTCGATTTCAACTGGAAATGGATGCCGGTCAACGAAATTGGCGCAGCCCTGGTCGAGGGGAGTCTGATATACAAATCCACCGTCTCGTTCCGCCACTATGATGACGGCTGGCGTCTCGTCGAAGGAGCCCGTGGAAAAACCAATCAGGGCATGGATGATGCTCTGAAAGACGCCGAGCCGGCCCCATGAAAAAAAGCCTTGCGCTCGGTGGGGCGGGGACGAGTGTGGGATGGTTGTCTTAGGGAACTCATTTTCAGAGTTTTCTAAGAAGCCTGTCGTCGAGCCCGCAGATCGGTACCCACCTCTGCGGAAAGTTTTCAGGTTCCGCTACCGGGGGAAGGTGGCCATGAAGGTGCCGCGAGCAGTTGCCTTCAGTTCCCGCCCAGCGATACCCTTCATCGAGTCGCTGCCCGTTGGTTCCGATGATCTATGTTCCGCTGCCCAGCGCGAAATAGTTATTGCCGGGAGAATCCCGGTGCCGGGTCCGGACTAACGGCCCGTCAAAGAACCCGGAAAGGAAGATGCTTCCGTTGCCCGGAAGACAGGAGAGACCCGAAGCGCGGGGCGGAAGTAGCATCCCCGCCTGCGCAGCTCATGCGGCGCCTGGCATACACTATCTGAGTGAGAGGTCCTTGCACAGGCCAAGCTGGGAGTTACCGGGAAGACGACCCGCCTCTTTTCATTTCTTTCACGATCGCTTGCGCTGCATTTGCCCCTGAGCCGCCGGTCAGGCCGTTTCCCGGGTGCGTGCCTGAACCACATAGATACAGGTTCGTGATCGGGGTGCGATACCGCGCCCAGTCAAGCAACGGCCGCATGGTGAAAAACTGGTCGAGCGCCAGCTCGCCGTGAAAAATGTGTCCGCCGGACATCCCATAAGTTGCTTCGAGATCTTTCGGCGTGATGATCTGTGCGTTAAGCACCAGTTGAGGAAGACCCGGCGCATATTGCGCCAGCGTATTCAGGACCGTATCGCCCAGAGCGCTGCGCTGACTCTCCCAATCGCCCTCTCTCAGGTTAAAGGGCGCGTACTGCATATAAATCGACATCACATGCTTGCCCTGAGGTGCCAGCGACGAGTCTGTCAGGGAGGGAATCGTTACCTCCAGATATGGCTGGCCCGAAAACTTGCCATACTTGGACTCATCAAACGCCCTTTCGAGGTAATCAATCTCCGGCCCAATGTGAATCCGAGCTTGCATCGCACCGTTGCTGGAGCCTTTCAGAGCTGTGAATTCGGGTAATCGGGAGAGCGCGAGATTGATTTTGGCAACAGTCCCCAGCGTACGATAATTCTTCACCTTCTGTACAAAATCCGGCCCCAGATGCGCGGGATCGACTAGCTTCAGAAAAGTCCGCTTAGGATCGGCATTGGAGATCACTGCCCTGGCTTCGATCTCCTCGCCACTGGCTAACACCACGCCCTTTGCAACCCCGGCCTTAATTCGGACTTCCTCGACCTCCACGCCGGTGCGCACCTCAGCTCCCGCCTCCTTGGCGGCCGACGTCATGGCTTGCGTCAGTGCGCCCATGCCACCCGCCGCGAAGAAAGCCGATCCTGCCGGATGAGGATCGCTCGCGGCGCGGATGAGCAGCACCAGGCTGCTTCCTGCCGACCAGGGCCCGAAAGAAGTGCCGAAAATCCCCCGCGCCGCGATGGTAGCTCGGAGCAGTTCGGTCTCGAAAAATTCCCCCACCAGGTCGGCAACTGCCATGGGCGCCCAGCGCAGAAGCTGGTACATATCTTTCTTTCCCAGCCTACGAATGGCGCGTCCCGTCTGCAGCATCCCCCAAAGATCCGTGGCCGATGGATTCTCGATGTTCGGAGGAGTCAGCCGCAGGGCATCTGAAATGACCTTGCCCACCTTTTCGAGCGACTGGCCAAAGTCTGCGTATTTTGCGGCATCTTTTTGAGAAAACTTCGCAATTTCCGACCACGATCGCTCAACGTCGTGGTAGAGAGTGAGCGATCGTCCGTCCGGAGTAAGCGCAACCACTCCCACGTCGGGCGTGATCAGCTTGAGCCCGTGACGCTCCAGTTGCATGTCACAAACGATGTCTGGCCGAATCGGCCCCGCGCTGTGTGCCAGCGTGGAACACCGAAACCCAGGAGAGAACTCCTCCGTGATCGCGGCGCCACCAGTCTGTTGGCGGCCCTCGAGGACCAGCGGCTTGAATCCTGCCTGGGCGAGAAAAAAGGCGGTGACCAGTCCGTTGTGTCCGCCGCCAACGATAACCGCGTCGCGCCGTTCCGCCATATCAGGCGGCCCCCTTCGAGTCCTTCAGGATTTCCAGCGCCGCCAGCCGCCCATTCGCGCCCATGATGCCGCCGCCCGGGTGGGTTGCCGATCCACACATGTAAAGGTTCTTGATCGGGGTGCGATATTGTGCCCAGCCTGGTATGGGACGGAGAAAGAACAACTGTTCGAGCGAGAGCTCTCCCTGGAAGATATTGCCTTCACTCAGCCCGAATTCCCGCTCCAGATCGAGCGGTGTAAGCACTTGCTTGTCGATGATGATGTTCTTCAGATTGGGGGCATATTCGGAGATCGTAGCGATCACGTTGTTCCCGAATGCCTCGCGCTGTTCATCCCAATTGAGACCCGGCCGCAGCTTGTACGGCGCATACTGCACGAAGCAGGACATCACATGTTTTCCCGGTGGCGCGACCGACGGATCGGTCAGCGAAGGAATGACCATATCAATATACGGCCGCCGCGAGAAGTTTCCGTACTTGGCGTCATCGTAAGCGCGCTCCATATACTCGACGGCAGGGGAGATCGAAATCGCGCCGCGCAAGTGCGCTCCGGCACCGGGAATGCACTTGAAATCCGGTAGCCCATCCAGCGCCAGATTGACCTTGCCTGACGATCCCCGGAACTTATAACGCTGAACTTCTTCCACAAATTCGTCCGGCAGGTTACCCGGCTCCATCAGTTTTATAAAAGTAAGCCGCGGGTCCACACTGGAAGAAATAACGTCAGCGTAGATCTCATCGCCGTTCTCAAGCACCACCCCTTTCGCCTTCCCATCCTTCACTCGGATTCGGGCAATTGGCGCTTTGGTACGGATCTCTGCGCCCGCTTCTTTGGCGGCGGCGCCAATGGAATTAGAGATCGCCCCCGTGCCTCCGCGCGCGAATCCCCACGAGCGGAAGGCGCCGTCGATCTCGCCCATGTAATGGTGAAGCAGGACATAGGCGGTCCCCGGCGAGCGCACCCCCAGAAACGTCCCGATGATTCCCGACGCCGACATGGTCGCCTTGAGCACATCGGTCTCGAACCACTGGTCGAGAAAGTCGACGGCGCTCATCGTCATCAGCTGCACCTGGTTGTATCTGTCCTCGGTCGTCATTCCTTGGAATCGTCGCCCGATAAACAACAGCTTCATGAGTTCGCGAGGATTCAAAGTGGTGGGGTCGGGAGGCACCATGCTAAGGATCGGCTTTACGAACCGGCACATGGCCTGCATCGCCTTGCCGAATTCATCATAAGCTTCTGCGTCCAGCTTCGAATGTCGCGCAATCTCTCGATGCGTTTTCCCGTGGTCATTCACACGCCAGAGATAATCGCCATTGGGCATCGGCGTGAACGTCCCATCGAGAGGAAGAATCTCAAGCCCGTGACGGGGCAGATCAAGGTCCCGAATAATTTCCGGTCGTAACAACGAGACCACATAGGAGCAGACCGAAAACTTGAATCCGGGAAAAATTTCCTCCGTGACCGCGGCTCCCCCCAGCACGTGCCGCCGCTCCAACACCAGGACTTTCTTGCCTGCGCGCGCCAGGTAGGCTGCGTTCACCAGACCGTTGTGCCCGCCGCCGATGACGATAACGTCGTATCTCGATTGCGATCCATTTCCACCAGCCATAATCCTCTCAACGGTAGCCCGAGGGCAGCCCGCAGTTGTCGGCGAGTAGTCGACCGGCCGCCAGCCCGCATTGGAAACCAGGCAATGCCCTCAGAAAATGACTCCACATTCTATTTTGGATCAGCTGATCTGTCGATAGTTACCCCTTATATATGACCAGTAGTCACATATACTATCGGATTTGTTCTTCTCCGCCTGGAACAGTTAATATATCCGCCGACTCCAAACCAAGCGTGAGGAAATTTCTTTGCCAGTCGGAACGGCATTTCACGAACGTACCTTCGCTCTCTGTCACAGCCTGAATTACCGCGAGTGGTCCGGATATTACACGGTTAGCGTTTACGAGGTGCACCACGAGCACGAGTACAACGCAATTCGCAACGCCTCCGCGCTCATCGATATTACCCCGCTCTACAAATATCTGATCACTGGTCGCGACGCCACCAAGCTGGTCAACCGGATTATCACTCGCGACATCAACAAAGTGGCCGTCGGCCAGGTGATTTACTGCTGCTGGTGTGACGAGCACGGCAAAGTCATTGACGACGGTACGATCACTCGCCTCGCCGAAAACAAATATCGCTGGACGGCGGCCGACCCCAGCCTCCGCTGGTTCCGACAGAACGGTCTCAACATGGATGTCCAAATCGAGGACATCTCGGAAAGGACCGCCGCTCTCGCTCTTCAGGGGCCGACGTCAGCCAAGCTTTTGCAGGCCGTAGCCGAGGCCCAAATCAGCAACTTGAAATACTTCCACATGACCAGCGGAACAATTGGCGGCGTGGCCGTCGACATCTCGCGTACCGGCTACACTGGCGATCTGGGTTACGAGATCTGGATACCCTGGAACAACGCCGTCAACGTCTGGGACGCCCTCATGGAAAAAGGTAGAGCCTTCGACCTGCACGCTGCCGGCATGCTGGCTCTCGACGTGGCCCGCATTGAAGCCGGACTGCTCCTCATAGAAGTGGACTACATTAGCAGTAAGAAAGCCTTGATTCCCGCACAGAAATATTCACCCTACGAGCTCGGACTCGGCAAGCTGGTCGACCTTGAGAAAGAAAATTTCATCGGCCGCTCCGCCCTGGAGAAAGACAGCCAAAGCGGTGTCCCCCGCCAGCTGGTTGGTCTGGAGATTCACTGGACAGAGGTTGAAAAACTCTACGATAAATTTGGTCTAGCACCACAGGCCCCCAGCCAGGCCTCGCGGGTGCATGTCCCCGTCTATGACGGCGGTAGACAAGTCGGCAAGGCAACTTCGACCACCTGGTCGCCACTGCTCAAGAAAATGATCGCGCTCGCCAGCATCGAGACCGGCCACTCCCGCCTGGGGAACCAATTGCAGATGGAGCTCACCATTGAAGGTATCCGTCAAAAAGTCGGCGTGACAATAGTGAAAACTCCATTCTTCAACCCCGCCCGCAAGAGGGCTGTGCCCGTGTAGAAACCACTCGCCAGCAAGGAAACCAAGCATTTCCCTATGTCCACCTTCTTCTCCTTCGCGCCGAGTTTTTTACCGCGGTCGAAACACGGCACGGTGGTCGCCGGCGCGCTCCCGGGGATCTCACCAGATGTGAGCAGCAGGCAGCGAACCGGGAAAATGTGAAATAGTTTAGGATTGTCTGTTTTTGTGGCCGTAGACGGAAAGGACGAACTGTGATTGTTGGTGTTCCCAAGGAGTCGTACCCGGGTGAACGCCGCGTAGCCCTGGTTCCCAGCGTGGTTCCCAGCCTGATGAATGCCGGGTTTGAGGTGTTGGTCGAAAGCGGAGCTGGGGAACAGGCGGGGTACCCGGATAAATCGTATGCGGAAAAGGGCGCGAAGATCGAACCCGATCGAGCCGCTGTGTTCCGAAGCTCCAACATTATTGTTCAGGTTCTTTGTTACGGTTCGAACGACGTGACTGGCCAGAAAGATCTTCCATTGCTGCGGCCTGGGCAAGTGGTGATCGGCTTTCTGCGACCGCTCGGTACCTTGGAAGTGCTGCAACAGGTTGCCGACTCTGGCGTGACTTCCTTTGCCGTGGAGCTGGTTCCGCGCATCACGCGAGCACAAAGCATGGATGCGCTCTCTTCGATGGGCACGATTTGTGGTTACAAGGCAGTTCTGGCGGCTGCCGATACCCTGCCGCGGCTTTTTCCCATGCTGACCACGGCAGCTGGCAGCATCACGCCGGCACGCGTGTTCGTCATCGGAGCCGGAGTGGCGGGACTGCAGGCAATCGCCACCGCGCGTCGGCTTGGAGCAGTAGCTTCTGCCTATGACATGCGCCCAGCGGCCAAAGAGCAGGTGCACAGCCTGGGGGGCCGGTTCCTGGAACTTGCGGTCGAAGCCAAGAATGCGCAAGATGCGCGTGGTTACGGAACAGCGCAGGACGAATCATTCTACGCTCGCCAACGGGAACTGCTGGCTCGGGTGGTCGGGGAAAGCGATGTAGTCATCACGGCGGCGGTGATCCCTGGAAAAAAGTCTCCCGTTCTGGTGACGAGTGAGATGGTAGAAGCCATGGCCCCAGGCTCGGTAATTTTCGATTTGGCTGCCGAACGGGGTGGCAATTGCGAACTCACGGTGGCCGGCCAAACCATCGTCCGGCACGGTGTCAATATCCTAGGCACGATCAATCTGGCGAGCGGTGTTCCTTATCACGCCAGCCAGATGTATGCGCGCAATGTCACTGCATTTCTCTTGTACTTGGTGAAAGACGGCAAACTACAACTCAACCTGGAGGATGAAATCGTGCGTGAGACGCTGCTCACGAAAGACGGGCAAATCGTAAACCAGCGGGTACGAGAGTTCCTTGGGCTGCCCCTGCCGGTTGCGGCTAACTCCTGACGATTGGAGTCGTATGGGTTCGAACTTAATTGATGCTCTGTTCATATTCATGCTCGCCGCCTTCATCGGTTTTGAAGTAATCCGGCGGGTTTCGCCTCTCTTACATACTCCCCTCATGTCCCTGACGAATGCCCTCGACGCCATCGCCGTGGTTGGGGCAATCGTTCTGGTGGGTGAACGCAGGAGCACCTTCTCCACCGTATTGGGCACGATCGCAATTGTCGCCGCCACCAGCAACGTGGTAGGGGGATTTCTGATTACCGACCGTATGCTCAAGATGTTCAAGTCCAGCCGCCCTGGCAAAGACGGGGCGCGGTCATCGGGATCAAAAGCCTAGTGACACCGCTGACCAGCCAGACTGTAATCGAAGTCCTATACCTGATTGCCAGCATTCTGTTCATTCTTTCACTCAAATGGCTGAGCAGCCCGAGCACTGCCCGGCGCGGGGTTCTGGCTGGCGAAATCGGAATGGTGATCGCGATTGCCGGAACCCTGCTGCACCACGGCATCGTAGATTACAGGTGGATCGCAATCTCTCTCGTGTTGGGCACCATCGTGGGAGTCCCGCTCGGGATGGTGCAGATGACGGCGGTGCCCCAGCGAACCGCCTTAAGCCACGCTTTTGGCGCGTTATGCGTCACCCTGGTGGGTACTTCGGAATTTTACCTGCGCACTCCCCACGTACCCCGATTCATGATGTCGGTGCTCGCAATTGAAGTCATTCTCGGCTCGCTCACCTTTACCGGCAGCCTGATGGCGGCGGGCAAGCTTCAGGAAGTCCTGCCGCAGCGGCCTATCACATATAAGGGACAGAATTTTGTAAATCTGGCCTTGCTGACGGTGGCTATCGCGATCGCGGTATACATCGTGGTCGATCCCGGCGCCAAGACACTCTTCCCCGCGATCATAGGGATTCCGCTGGTGTTTGGTGTGCTGATGATCATTCCTATCGGCGGGGCGGACATGCCGACCGTGATCTCGCTTCTGAATTCTTATGCCGGGCTGTCGGCCGCCGCCATGGGATTTGTACTCGACAACAAGCTGCTGATCATCGCCGGTGCGCTCGACGGATCGTCGGGGTTCATTCTCTCGGTGATCATGTCGAAGGCAATGAACCGCTCCTTCACGAACGTTCTGTTCGGGGCATTCGGGCAGGTTCAGCCTGTGGCAGCCGCGGGACAGGAGGCCCGTGCCGTGCGCACCGCCAGCGCGGAGGAAGCTGCCGCAATTCTTTCGGCGGCGAACAAAGTGGTGGTGGTGCCGGGTTACGGGATGGCCGTGGCGCAGGCGCAGCACAAGGTTCGAGAACTGTATGACGCGCTCACAAAACGCGGGGTAGAGGTCCGGTTTGCGATTCACCCGGTCGCGGGCCGCATGCCGGGGCATATGAACGTGCTGCTCGCGGAGGCTGACATCCCGTATGATTGCTTGGTCGAGATGGACGATATCAACGGTGATTTCCCGCAGACCGATGTTGCCCTGGTAATCGGCGCCAACGATGTTACGAATCCTGCCGCCCGTACCGACCCTGGCAGTCCGATCTACGGCATGCCCATTTTGGACGTGGATAAGGCCCGGACGGTGATGGTTATCAAGCGCAGCATGAGCCCTGGCTTTGCGGGAATCGACAATCCTTTGTACTACATGGACAGGACGCTAATGCTGTTCGGGGATGCAAAGGGCTTCGTAAACAACATAGTCAGAGAATTATCCGGGAACCATGGCTGAATTTGCCCTGTGTTCCCCATTAACCAAAGCGGCTCTGGATTTACCTTGAAGTCGAACCTGTCCACGGTTAACCCGCGTTTTGTATGCCATGGAGCCTACGATTAATGTTTTGTTGGTATATTTGTATTTTTGCAAAAGACAACTTGTTCTGCCGTAAGTTGGTGTCATTAACAGTGACAAGAGGATTTCGACAGGGCTCGGGCGAGCATCTAAGGGATCGTCGATACAATGGTGCGCATACTGATTGCTGACGATAATCCGCATGTGCGGCATGGCTTGCGTACACTGCTGGAGCACAACCCACAGTGGCAGGTCTGTGGCGAGGCGGTAGACGGTCGCGATGCCGTGGTTAAAGCCAAGGAACTCTCTCCTGACCTAGTTGTTCTGGATTTTCTGATGCCTGGGCTGAATGGGCTGGAAGCCGCCCGGGAAATCCACAAGTCGGTTCCCAGTGTGCGCCTGCTCATGTGCACCATGTACCTGTCCCCCCAGCTTACCGAGGTGGCCAAGAACTCCGGTGTACAGGGTGCCGTGCCCAAGACCGGGATCAGTCATCTCACCCGGGGCATCGAGGCAGTACTGCGAGACGAAACCTATTTCGAATTGCCCGCTGCTTCCTGAGGCACCCCTAAAATACGCGCCCATCCCGTATTTTTTGACTTGGACTGCTCCTTGACTGAACACTCTCCTCTGTCGACCCAATTGTCCCCGGGCAAGGTTCCATCCCAAGCTTCACGACTAACCTACATTGACTGGATGCGCGGCTTAGCTTGCGCTTTGATGTTTCAGACGCACTGCTACGATTCCTGGCTTAGCCCGGCAGCCAGGAAATCCACGTTTTTCATGTGGTCGCAACTGCTGGGGACTCTGCCGGCACCACTTTTCCTGTTTCTTGCGGGGATTTCCTTTGCCTTGATGACGCGCAAGTTCGAGCGGCGTGGAGAGGCCGCGAACCGAGTCGCGCTAACCACCATGCGGCGTGGGGCAGAAATTTTCGGCCTTGGCCTATTGTTCCGCCTGCAGGAATATCTGATCGCCTTCCCGTGGGCGCCAGCGACGGATTTGCTTCGGGTCGACATCCTCAACATCATCGGCGTCTCGATCGTGCTCATGAGCGCAGTGTGCTGGGGTTGTCGAATTTTGTTCGGCGCGAAGACTCAGGACGACGGCCGCGCGCCCGTCTCCGATTCGATTCTGGCCGCCGCCGCCATCGTTGTCAGTCTGGCAATTTCTTTAGCGACCCCCCTGATGTGGACTGTGTGGCGTCCCAACTGGCTGGCATGGCCTTTCGAGTCTTATTTCGACGGTGTCCACAACTTGGGGCGACCTCAAGCCTGGTTATTTCCCATTTTTCCCTGGGCGGGATTCGCATTTGCCGGCCTCGCGCTCGGCTTCGTCCTGTTGAGTGGCTGGGGCAGGAGGAGGATGGTTCTCACTCTCGTTCTGGCTGCCGGGTTGGGAACACTGCTGATCGCAGTCGCCAGATGGCTTGATGCCCGGCCGCAGATTTATCCCGTGTACGACTTCTGGCACACGAGCCCGAATTTCTTTCTTATGCGAGTTGGTATCCTGCTGGCAATATTATTTGCGAGCTATGTCTGGTGCCGCTGGGGACCGGGGGGATGGGGCTTCAGCCCATTCATTCAGCTGGGCCAGACTTCTTTGTTGGTTTACTGGGTGCACATCGAATTTGTCTACGGGCGGTTCTCGATCCTCAAGAAACATGAGATGACTGTTTTCGGCGCGTCCATCGGTTTGCTGATCATCTTCCTCTTCATGCTGCTGCTCTCGATGATGAGGACGCGACTGAAGGGAAGCTTAGCGGTGATCTGGTCCTCTGTTCGTATGCTACCTCGCAGGCGAATAGAACGGGCGGACGAATCCTTGTCCCCGCCTGCCATCCCAGGCTCACGCCCATGCTCCCGTCTGTTGCGGGTTGGCCGACGCCGAGTTTGATTCCCAGCCGAACCACACCTTGGTCCGTCAATTCATGCTCTCAACATCATCCGACTCAGCGCGGGTAAAAGATGTGGAGGATTCATGGCATGGACGTTGTACCGTGCTCCTGGCCACTGCCCTGTTTACCGAGCGTCGTCAAGCCCTGCTACCCCGGATTGGCTTACAATCTTTACTGCCTGTGGCACGAGTTCTGAGCCTCAGGATGTCAACCGATCCAGACCGGCTTCTAGTTGGTGTGACGGCCGCTGGCGCTGCTGATTTTAGTCCTCGTCATCCCTTTTCAGGTTTATCGAGCAGAGAAACAAGGCCAGGTGCTCGAAGCGAATTTTGGGGAGGAATACTGCCGGTATCGCGCAGCCACCTGGTTCTGAAACCTAGTTCCTGCTCCATGGAGGGATCATGCCCAAGGCATTCATCCTGATAGTGCTTGGTTGCGGCTGGCTAGCCGAGGCGCAGACACTATCTCAGGAAGTCCGCAACTTCGTGAAGATTGATGCGCCGGTGGTGGCGTTGACAGATGTGCGCGTGATCGACGGGACCGGAGCGGCGGAGCGCGAAGATCAGACGGTGATTCTCAGCCAGGGAAGGATCGAGTCGGTCGGCGACGCTTCGGCGGCGAAGGTTCCCGAAAACGCGCGGGTGCTCGACCTCGACGGCTACAGCGTGATTCCGGGGCTGGTCGGCATGCACGATCATATGTTCTATCCTCTCGGCCCTGGCTCATTCGGTGAGATGGCGTACAGCTTCCCGCGCCTTTACCTTGCCGGCGGCGTGACTACGATTCGAACAACCGGATCGCTCGAGCCCTACACGGACCTCGAAATCAGGCGGGCGATTGATTCCGGGAAGATACCGGGGCCCAAGGTGCATGTGACTGGTCCGTACCTGGAAGGCGCCGGCTCTTGGGCGTTGCAAATGCATCAATTGGCCGGACCGGACGATGCCACCAGGACTGTGAACTACTGGCTCGACGAGGGCGTCCAGGATTTCAAGGCCTACATGTTTATCACGCACGATGAACTGGCCGCGGCGATCAAAGCGGCACACCAGCGGGGAGCTAAAGTCACTGGGCACCTTTGCACCATCGGATTCCATGAGGCTGCCGCTCTCGGAATCGACGACCTGGAACACGGATTGATGGTGGACTCGGAGTTTCTTCCGGACAAAAAGCCTGGCGAGTGCAAGGATGAAGAAGATCCAGTCGAGATGGCAAAGCTGGACATGAACTCCGGGCCCGTCCACGAAATGATTCTCGACCTGGTCGCGCGCCACGTTGCGGTCACGTCGACCCTGCCGGTATTTGAAATGGGCAGTTTTGCCGGACGCCCTACTCTTCAAAGGCGGGTTCTGGATGCACTCTCCCCAGACGCGCGTGCGTTGCTGCTGGAACGGAGGGTTCGATCCAGTGATGCCGCAGCGAACCGGAAGCGGTACGGCACCGAGACCTCGCCATGGCCCGCGGCGTTCCAGAAGGAAATGCAGTTCGAATACGTCTTTTCCAAGGCTGGCGGATTGCTGCTCGCGGGCCTCGACCCTACAGGGATGGGCGGTGTGCTCGCGGGTTTCGGCGATCAGCGTGAAGTCGAGTTGCTGGTGGAAGCAGGATTCACGCCGCTGGAGGCGATCCATATCGTTACCTTCAATGGGGCGCAGTATCTTGGCGAGCTCGATCGCATCGGCAGCATCGCACCCGGGAAGCAGGCAGACCTGGTGGTGATCAAGGGCGACCCGTCAAAGAAAATCGATGACATTGAAAACGTGGAGACGGTTTTCAAGGACGGTATCGGCTATGACTCGGCCAAGCTGATTGAGTCGGTGCGCGGGCTGGTGGGGATTCGGTAGAGCTCCGTTTCCAGTAGTCAGGTGCCAGTTGCTGGCTCGTGGAAATACGGTTCAGTGCGATCGATAACCAGTTGGTGACGGCTTACGCGTAAGGGGTAAACCAAATATCGTCTCACGACCCAGCCGGGACACCCGGTGACAGTCATCCTGGCGGATGGCAGTCGCGACTACGAATCTGACTTCAAGGGATGTGACGGGTTAGCGGAATAGCGACAATGGCTGTTGTAACTAAAAGCCCGGCTTGAAAATCAATCCCCGGCTCGTCCTTCCATTCATAACTCCAACCAGTGGAGTTAGGAATCTCAGGTGACGCACGCACCCCAGCTCTTCGCTGGCAGGTTGTGCATCTAGCCATTCCCAATCCACGAACCCCTCCCCCGCGTCGGGGTTCACCGTGAAATAGCCCACCTGGAAAGCCGTCAGATTCTGAAAGAAATGGCTGCCCTGCGAGGGAGTAACCCGAAAATCGCGAAAACCCGCTTCCACAATGACCCGGGCGCCGGAGATCTCGTCCCATTCGACCGGAATGCCCAGCCAGGGATCGTTTGAGCCCCAGCGCCCAACTCCAATCAGAAGATAAGGAGTGTTTTGTTCGGTGAGTTTGGCATTGAAGGCGGCGACACCCTTGGCCACTTCATGGCTGCGAGATCGTTCGAAGCGGTGAAAATCGACTACCACGACATCACGCAACTCTTCGACGCGTCCATTTCCTAGTACTGTCGAGCTCTGGCACAGCAGCCGTGCCGGCTCGACATCCTCCATCCGCAGCTCTTCACACTCCCTCGACAGAACCAGCGGGCGAACCTGCAGAAATCCAAATTCCGCGGCATCGCCGTGCCCGTGCGCCAGTCGAACGGCAAACTCGAATTCAACCGGCCTGGCAAAGGCTTCTTCGCCAATCGTCATTAACTGGAGAAGGATTTCTGCCAAGGGAAAGACTCCATGCTTGAGAACTGGAGCAAAGCTCACGATGCGCCTGCCTGGCCGGCTCAGACCGTCATAGACCGCGTGATTGTCAGGAGAATAGGTGGAGCCGAGTAGGTGCAGCGTGCCGTCCCGTTCGGCGGAGTCCAAGCCATAAGACCTCTCGCGTAGCTTGGCGACGGGATCCTCGTTCGTGGCCTGGTCCAGGTCCAATGCCCAGAACTCGGACTGGCTGTTGACCAGAATGTCTTCGACTGAAGAAAATTGCACGAGATTGCGGGAATAACGAGGGCAGAAGGTCAGACATTTGCCTCCATCGACTACCTCCCGGCCCATTCCAAGCGCGACCGCTGCGATTCCGTCCTCGTAGCGCATAGGAGAGACCGGATAGAAGTTGTGTGAACGGACTACGCCGGAAAAATCGGGATAGAAGCGTTTCCCGTGGATGGCCCCGACCACCTGCTGCACAATCACTGCCATCTTTTCCTCTTCCAGGCGATAGTGTGTGGCGCGCACATAGGCCTTGGCGTGTTGGTGGAAGGTCGAGGCGTAGACCCGCTTGATCGCCTCCATGAGCTGTTCCAGACGCAGGACCAGGTCCGGACTCTGGTTCGCCAGCATGAAGGTGTCGTAGACACCAGTAAAAGGCTGATATTGGGAATCCTCCAGTAAGCTGGATGAGCGCACCGCGATCGGGTAGTTCAATTCCGCAAGGAAGGCCAGCAGGCTCTCGCGGAGAAGTGCGGGCAGGTGGGCCGCCAGGAATCGATGGTCGATTTCGGCATCGTCGGTAGAGTGAAGGGCGAAATCGAGCAGGTTGTTCTCGCTTAGGAAGCGGTCGAACATATCCGTAGCCAGCACCAGGGTTGGCGGGACCGAGATTCTTATCCCCGCAAATCTCCGCCGCATGCGATGTTTGTGCAACAAGTGGCGAACGAATGCCAGCCCGCGCGCTTTGCCACCCAGAGATCCTCCCCCCATTCGCAGAAAAAATTGGTCGCTCGCTTTGAAGGTTGCCGCATCGAAATCGCCTATCAAGCCCTCGCTCTGCTCAGCCCTGTATTCGGCGATAGAGGCGATCAGGTCGCGGCGTAAGTGCTCTACCGTGGGGAAATCCGATACTTTCCGCGGGCGCAAGCGCTGCGCCAGGGCAAACTCGGTGCGGGCTCGCAACCAGCGGGAAAAATGGTTGCTCTCGGCATGACAGGCAATGCTCTCGGCAGGAACCCCTCGCAGCTGTTCCTCGAGTTCATTGAGGTCGGTAGCTCGTCCCACCTCATGGCGATCCGGCAAGCGGAATACAAAATCGCCAAAGGCGAACTGGTCGCGCAGCAAGCGCCGCAAATCATGCAGCAGGGTTGGCGAGCCTTTACGCAGGAAAGAGAACCCCTGGCCATGCGCCCGCGCCCGGAACTCGGTTCGGCTGGACTGCAGAACAATAGGAGCGTCGGGCACCAGACCACGAATCATATGAGCGAGTTCGAAGCCGACTTCGGGACAGAGCTGGCCGGCACGCGGGAACTCCACGTCCGATACCACCCCCAGCAGATATTCCTGGTATGCACAGGCAAATTCCGCGGCCTCTTCGTAAGTAGATGCCAGCAAGATCTTGGGCCGAGCACGCATGCGCATCAGCTTGTGCGCTACATTGAGGCCTTCGCGAATCAAGCGGCGAGACTGAGTGAGCAATTCGGTATAAATCACCGGCAAAAACGAGGAGTAGTAGCGGATATTGTCTTCCACAACGAGAATTACCGGCACCCCGATCTCTCCCGTGTCATGTGCGACGTTCCGCTTGTCTTCGATGTATTTCAGCATCGAGATCAGAATGCGGATATTTCCTTGCCAAAGAAAAATGCGCTCGATATCGGTGATCGGATTGCGCTCGATAAACCTCTGTACCTCCCCGTAGTCGTATGCCAGGACAAGCACCGGAACTCCCAGGCCGGATTCCTTGACCCGGCGCGCCAGTTCAGCCGCGTTCATGTCGCCGATGTCGAGATTGGTCACGATCAGGTTGTAGCGCGGCTCCCAGCATCTCAGCGCTTCGGCACCGCTGGAAACGTGGGTCAGAGCGGGGATCTCTTGCAAATTCAGTTCGAGCGATTCGCCGATGAGCAATTCGTTCAAGCGTCCATCTTCGCGAAGGATGAAGGAGTCGTAGAGGCTGGAGACCAGCAGGATGTCCCGCACCCGGAAGGGCATCAGATTCTCGAAGCCTTCGAAGAGCTTCTCCGCATCAATGGCCGGATTTGATATCGCCTTTGCGGTCATATGGAACAGCGGCCGGCTGAGCTTGGCTCAGCCGACAGCCAAGAGTCCGCCCGGAGCGAAGTCGTAAGGCAGTTCAGGAGCATGTGCTTTAAAAAAACATGCGGGGTGGAAGTCATCCACCCCGCGTTAAAGACCCTACCCGCAGGTCCTTACACCAGGCCCTGGTCCAGCATCGAGTTCGCGACTTTCAGAAAGCCTGCGATATTAGCGCCATTGACCAGGTTGCCGGGGGTGCCATACTTCTCGGCGGTCTCAAAGCAATTGCTGTGAATGGCGATCATGATTTTGTGCAACCGCTCGTCCACTTCTTCGCGCGTCCAGCTCAGACGAGCGCTGTTCTGCGCCATTTCGAGTCCAGAGGTGGCCACGCCGCCGGCGTTGGCAGCCTTCGCCGGACCATACAGGATCTTTGCCTCCAGGAACAGTTTGGTTGCTTCCAGCGTGCACGGCATATTCGCGCCTTCGGCCACTAGCTTAATGCCATTCTCAATGAGGTTGGTAGCGTCTTTCGCGGTGATCTCGTTCTGTGTGGCACTCGGGAAGGCACAATCAGCCTTGATGTTCCACAAAGGATTGTGCTCCAGTTTGATGTCGGTCGGCATGAAGACGGCTTTCTTGAACTTGTCAGCGTATTCACGAATGCGTCCACGGCGTTCGTTCTTGAGATCCATTACCCAGGCCAGCTTCTCGCGATCGATGCCGTCCGGGTCGTAGATTATGCCATTGGAGTCAGAGAGGGTCAGAGGTTTCGCGCCCAAATCAAGCAGCTTCTCGACCGTGTATTGCGAAACGTTGCCGCTGCCGGAGACCAGGCAGAGCTTGTCTTCGAGTGAATCTTTGCGGCTCTTGAGCATCTCGGCGGCGAAGTAGACGCATCCGTAGCCGGTTGCCTCGGGACGAATCAGCGACCCTCCCCAATTCAAACCTTTGCCGGTCAGAACGCCGGTGAACTCATTGCGGAGGCGCTTGTACTGACCAAAGAGATAGCCAATTTCACGGCCGCCCACGCCGATGTCGCCCGCTGGTACGTCGGTATCTGGACCGATATGACGCGACAGCTCGGTCATGAAGCTCTGGCAGAAGCGCATCACGTCGTTGTCGCTCTTGCCCTTGGGATCGAAATCGGAACCACCCTTACCCCCGCCCATGGGGAGCGTAGTAAGCGAGTTCTTAAAGACTTGCTCGAAGGCCAGGAACTTCAAAATGCCAAGATTGACCGAGGCATGGAAACGAAGGCCGCCTTTGTATGGGCCGATCGCGCTATTCATCTCGATGCGGAAGCCACGGTTGACCTGAATATCGCCCTGATCGTCAAACCAGGGTACGCGGAACATGATCACCCGCTCGGGTTCGACAATACGCTCGAGAATTCTGGCGGAGTGGTACTCAGGATGCTTGCCTAGCACAAGACGCAAAGACTCGAATACTTCCTGGACCGCCTGGTGGAACTCGGGTTCGGCTGGGTTTTTCGCTTTAACCGAACCGATGACTGATTCAATGTAATCATCCGACGTCCTGGTTTTGGGCGTTGTAAATGTAGTGCTCATGGGAATCGTCCTCCAATTTAGCAAGCCAATGGCAATGCCGCTTGCCATGTACGGGTTTGAGAAACAGCATCGGAAGGTGAACCAACAAATAGAGGGAGCCGAGAAAAGGACTTGCAGGCGCTTTGTGCCGTGACTCGCATCAGTCGAAAGCGTGACGGTCGGGCCGGTTCGGAGTACACTCAAACGGTGGTTGATCGCTAGTCGTTGGTCATTGGCCACTCGTCGTCAGGTCATAGGCCGAAACCGGCGGTCTCAGGATTTTTGAGACCGTTGACTAATGACTAAGTTAATTCTCCGCCGATTCCAGCATTTGTCTAGTCGAAAAAATCCGTCAGAAACGGCTTGCAAGCTGTCCTTCTTACCCATCTTTTCCAATACCTATCAGCCCTTTGCATGGTGCTGACCGCTCCCTGGCCAATGGTCTTTGCGCTACCGGAAATGTGCTCATGTCCTAGGTAAGTACCATTGTCCTCATTCACGACTGCGTTGATGGCTGTCGGGATGCGCCTGGCCTTTCCGGACTTTGATCTGTGCTTCTCCTTCGGAAATCGCGAGGAAATGGTAAACCTTTGTCGGGCCAACAGGATTCTGCTCCTTAGCGAACGCGACGCTCCTGAATCGGATTGCCGGGGAGGATATCTGGGGTGACTCGTATTGCCCGGGACCAATTGTTTGCCAGGTTATTATTTGTATACGTTGACCTTCGCAGTAAGGCAATGACCGCCTGTTTGTCCCAATCTGACTGTGCTCTGCCGCCACCCTCACCTCAACAACAAGGACAGGCATGAACCTCCGGAGCCGATAAGAGGTATGCACGTCGAGTCGCCTCAAGCCAGCCGATCGCTGAATCGGGCATTTGCAATATGCTTCACCCATTCGAGTAGAATCTGTTCGGAGATAAGCTCCGCCGTCGCGACTTAGGGGAGAGGTGTCCATGTTCTGCAACAGCTGCGGGGGGCCGCTACAACCCGACTATCGGGTTTGTCCAAAATGCGGCAGTCCAATTCAGGGTGCGATGGCAGTGCCGCCGACCTACCTTCCTTCACGCCAAGGCAGGGTGATGCGGCACATCCAACCGCTGGCCATCTTGTGGATCGTTGTCGGAGCTTTCTGGCTGATACCGGCGGTGGTGATGATGGTGTTGGGAACGGTTGCTCGCGCCTTCATTCCCTTTGGGGACTCGATTGGACGAACACTGGGGCCGGCAGTGTTGCACATGATTGGATTCGGATTTCTGTTCGTGGCAGCTGCGGCCTTTCTTGCGGGCTGGGGCTTGATGCAGAAACGTCCCTGGGCGCGGACATTTACTATTGTTCTTGGAATACTCGCGCTCTTCCATCCTCCACTTGCTACCGCTCTCGGCATCTATACCCTCTGGGTGCTGCTGCCTGCTGACGCGGCCCAGGAGTATATGCAGATTGCGCGAACTGCGTAATCCCGGGGAGCAGGCTTACGGGTGCGATAACGAGGCCACCCGCTCCCCGAAAAAGCGCTCGCAGTACTCGCGGGCGCGGAATGCCTCGGTGCCGCCCGGACGCGTCGTGGACAGAGCGCCGGCGAGGTTCCCATAGGCGACACAAGTGCGTAGGTCGGCGCCGCGCACGTACTGCGAAATAAACCCTGCGTCGAAACTATCGCCTGCACCCACTGGATCGACCACCGCCACATCGATCGCCGGTACCAAGACGCGCTCTGTGCCTTGTTGCGCCATGGCGCCCATCGGGCCCAGCTTTATCGCCACCGTAGGCACAATCTTTACCAGTCGCTCGGCGGCCAACTCGACGTCGTCTGTTCCCGTGATTTTTCTGGCTTCACGTTCATTGGGAAGAAACAGATCTACATAGCGGAGAAGTTCCCATATCCCCTCCCATCGGTCCTCGGGATCGTCATTGGTGTCGAGCGAAATGGTGAGCCCCGCAGCTTTAGCGATCCGAAACAGACTGGTCAGGCGCGGACGAAGCGCATGCTGCAGGTATATCGAGCAAATATGCAGGTGCCGGCAGGATTTCAGGCGATCCAAATCAATGTCTTCGAAGGCTAGCTGGGAAATCGTTCCCAAGTAGGTAAGAATATTTCGCCAATTCCCATGCTGCAGAATGACGGTGAGACCCGTGGCCGAACCGTCCGTCATGCGCCGCACGCCAGAAACATCGACTCCTGCAGCCTGCAGCCTTTCCAGGCAGATATTGCCCATGGGGTCATCGCCAATTCGGGAGAAAAAACAGGTGCGAGCGCCAAGCATAGCGGCATTGTGTGCCACGATGGCGGAGGAGCTGCCCAGGGTAAGCATCATGCGTTCCGCAATCAGCTCTCGTTCCGGGGGGAGCTCAGCGGGTAGGCCGTAGAGAATCAGGTCGAGGTTCAGTTCGCCTGCGACCGCGACATCAAAATCCGGCATGTTGAGACTTCTCTTCTGCTGCCTCGAGCACCACCACACGGCTCAGATGGCGCGGGCGGTCGGGATCGAGTCCTTTCTGCAATCCCGTGTAGAGTCCCAGCAATTGTCCCGCAAATGCATAGGGCACCAAGCGGGCATATTCGGGCAGATCGAAGGCGAGTTCCAGGAGAAAATCGGCCGCGGCGCGCGCCCGACGCTCGACACGATTCGCTATCACCAGAGTGGTGCCACCCAGCCCTTTGATTTCCTCCAGAGCGTCGCACTCGACGCCGTAGTTTTGTTCCGAAAGCAAAAACGCGATTAGGGTTTCCGGCCTAACGATCGACTTCGGCCCGTGCCGGAACTCGAGCGTATGAAACACCTGCGCATAAGAACACGACATTTCCGTCAATTTCAAACTGCTCTCTGAAGCCAAGCCATAATAAGCCCCTTGGCCCAGGCAAACGTAATCGGCAAATCGCTTTTCGTTCACAAAATTCCGCACTTGCTGGGGCAGTCTCTGGATGACAGCCTCGGAGAGTGCAGGCAAACGACGTAGCGCCTGAAGGAAAACCCCGTCACCGCTGACGACACCGGCAAGGTACTGCAATGCCAGCAGCATGGAGGTGTAGGAACGCGTCATGACGGTGCTCTGTTCGTCGGCCTCCGGCAGCAGGATGGCAGCGACCGTTCGTCGTTCCAGTCTCTGACCGGGTGCGCAGCTGATGGCGATGGCCGGTAGCCCTCGCTGATGGAGCAGTTCGGCGGCCTCGAGCACTTCCGAGGTGCGGCCGGAGCGTGAAATGAGAAAGCAGACGGGATTCCCGTCCTCCGCTAACGCAAGCTCCGGAAATAGAACCAACTCGGAGGCGGGAATGGCACGCGCTCGCTTGCCGGTGACCGCCGTCCAAGTCGAGGCCGCAACCAGGGCGATGTAATAACTCGATCCGCAACCGATGAAAAGCCATTCCCTGCGGTCGCCAAAATCACGGCGGATTTCGCAGCACAGCTTGTCGGTTTCCAGTTGATCTAGGCAACCGGCCCAGCACTGAGGCTGGGAAACAATTTCAGCTAAGGAGTAAGCACCTGAACTGGAAGCGGATGCGGACGGGCCGCAGCCACTGCCCCGAGAATTAGACAAGGGTCACCTCTATGCCGGCCTTCTTGAGAGCCTTCAAATCAAATTTGGGAGCGCCATGGTCTGTGATGACGTGCTGCACTCTTTCGGGAGACAAGATATGGGACAAACTGCGCCGGCCGAATTTGCTGGAATCGCAGACCGCGACTACCGTTTTTGAGATTTCCGCCATCACGCGGTTAACTTTTGCTTCCAGCAAATTTGGGGTGCTCAGTCCATAATGAACATCGAAACCGTCGACACCGAGAAAGAGAATGTCGGCGTTCAACCGACGTAAAGTGTCCTCCGCGATTGGACCTACCAGGGAAAATGAATTCTTGCGAAGCGTGCCGCCGGTCAGAATTACTTCCACGTCGGAGCCGGCCAGCTCGGCAGCCACATTGACCGCGTTGGTAACGATCGTGAGGTTATGAAAATCGCGCAGGGCGCGAGCAATAGCAGTCGTGGTAGTACCAGAATCCAGGATGACGACCTGCCCCTGCTGCACCATGCCGGCCGCCGCTTCGGCGATACGGAGCTTTTCTTTGCGATGCAGTTTTTCCTTTTCCCGCAGCGTAGGATCGGCGAGTGCGCCGTCGCGCGAGGGCAAGGCTCCGCCGTGAGTGCGGTGCACCAGGCCGTGCGCATGCAAGGTTTCCAGATCCTTGCGAATCGTAACCTGCGAGGTTTTGAACTGCTGTGCCAGATCCGTGACCAGTGCCCGCCCGTCACGGTTGATCACGTCCAGAATGGCCCGTCGGCGCTCTTCGTTCAGCACAGGATGGCTCGAAAGCCGGCGGCGCCCATACTGGCAAGCGTTGCCGGTCGTGTTTTGTTTCGCCTTTCTTTTTATAACGTTTGCTTTCGTTTGTCCACTGGAATCGAAGAAGCGAGCGTCGGAGGAGTGCTGCTCGGAATTAAACAGATCTGGAGCAAAAGCCGGGAGGTTCCGATGAGGGTTGCCCCTCAGCAGGCTCAAGGCTGAGCGCGTCAGCCCTGCCGCAGGGCCTGTGTTCATCGATTGGGGGGCATGTAGGGTGGCGCGCTGAGATACCAGCTCCGAGGTGATTCCCCTTGTCGTTTCTCCTTTTGCCACGCCTAAAATAAGAAACGGGCGATGGTTGCGAGTGTAAGCCTTTGTCCCGACGAGGAAGGCTTTGTAGACACCAATGGCAGGATGATCTACTTCGTCGACTCGCCCGCGGCGAACCGCTCCTACTCCTACAGGGTGGGCAGGGCCGTCCCACGATTACTTTCTCCCTCACTTGCGGCCGCTCGCCGGTCACCATCGCTTGATTTTCGATTCTCAACGATGAGCGCGGCTCTGGACGGCCAGAGAAGCTGGAAGATCCCTCCGGATATACGATTGAAGATTATGGTGGAGGATTTTGAGGGCGTTCGGCTGGCTCGGAATCTCGGCAAGATCAGCTTACGTGGCCGTTGCCATGGTGGTGCTCTGGCTCAGGCCTTTAACAGTGAAATATCGACCCACGGCGACGCGCCTGATTCTGGCCGAGCACCCGGTCGAGCACCAAGGCCATGAACAAGGTTCTTGTGCGCATGAACAACAATATGACCGCGCAATTGCGCGCTCGGGTTCAGAAACCGGAAGCCGCAGGATTGTTCGGCCATGGAAAGCCCTAAGAACAGAACTGCTGCCTGTCTGAATACATGATTGCGGCCTGGGGGGAAGGATATTTCCCATACCTTTATCACAATGATCCTGATTAACTACGATCCCGTCGCGCAGCCAGCATCGCCCGGGAACTCCGTCGTAAGCTGTGGGGAGAACAGGGCGAGTTCGTGATTGACCTCAACTGGAAGTCAGTCGAATCCACGGATCGCCTTCCGGCCATCAAATTACCGATGCTGATCATCGTCGGAGAACGCGACGAATGCATGCGGCCTTGCCGAAAGCCATCGAGGAAAAGATTTCCGGCTCTAGGCTGGCGATCATGCCCACCAGGCGGGCACATGGGGTTCGTGGATCAGCCCAGATTGTACGAGCAAGGTGTCGATCGGATCGGTTCCTCCAGGAAGAACCTTAACCATACCCAGGAAACTCGATGATGAAGTCCTTGCGGACGGCGCTGCTGGTGGTTTTGTTGACTTGCTGGGCAGCGATGGTTGTGTTGGCCCAACAGCCTCGTACATCTCTGGCCATTGCCACCGAGTCGCTTCCGCCGCCTGTGGTCCACCAACCGTATCGGGTTCAGTTCGAGGCGAGAGGCGGGACCCCGCCGATGCATTGGAAGGTCTCTGGGGGAAAACTTCCAGATGGGCTCACTCTGGATGAGGAGGGGGGCACACTTTCCGGTGTACCCACTGGGTTGGGTGAAGCTGAATTCACTCTGTCCTTGACCGATTCGGCCGGAAACACGATCAGTCGCGACTTTAAGATAAAAGTAGCCGCTGCGCTCCTGATCGAATGGTCGAAATTTCCCCTCGTCCAAGGGAACCAGATCGCCGGTTCGGTGAAGGTTGCAAACGGAACCCGAGATCCGTTCGATCTAACGGTCATCGTTCTCGGAGTCAATGAATATGGCAAAGCGTTCGCCCTCGGATATCAGCATTTCGATCTCAAGCCGGAGACTGCTGATATTGAGATACCTTTCGGCTCGAGCCTGCCGCAAGGAACCTACGTGATACATGCGGACGCCATTGCCGAAATCGCCGCCAAAAACATGATTTATCGCGCCCACCAACAAACGCCGTCGCCCTTGCAGGTGACGACTGGGCCGTAGGTATCGCAATGTAGGGAGTTTTCAGGAGGTGGTGCGCCCACTAACTTGCGTGCCTGCCGAGCAGCAAGCGAACGAGAGGCGCTCAAAACAGTAAGAGTCCCGAAGTGATGTTGAACTCATTTGTCTCCGCCAGTAGCTCGCTTTTAGACCCTTGCCAAACCTGCGGCTATCGTTTCCTTGCGGTCACGTTAACGCGATTTGTACTTGGGCTCCGGGCTTACCGCCAACGGGAAAAACCTGCTCAACGCTTCGGGACCCTATCCTTGCCTTCGACGATCTCCCGATTCTCCGCGACCAGCGCTTCACCTTAGACTCTCACTCGCCCTCCCTTCTCGCCTCGCGGTTTGAAGGGGTGACACTGCTTGAGCCCAGACGCTGCACCAATCGGAAAAACTGAAGAGGTTGTCAAAGAACGGTTACTCTTATACTCCTTCTATTTTCAGAGTCAACAGAATTGCTGCGCCTTTATCCTCTGTGAAATCAATCGAGTGCAGCTCGTCCACATGCAGGTGACCAGATTTGGTGCAGGCCGGCGTGGAACCGTTGCGCCTGATCGACAACTGACGCGCATTTTCGGCGCAATGAATGATGAGTTCGATCTCCAGGGCGCGTCCTTCGATCCATTGGCTCTGTGCAAATCATGGTGGAAACCGCGACCAAGCCGGAGTTGGTCACCACGTCGATGCCAAGTCGAATCACGGAAAATTGAATCTCCGTCCATCGACGGAGCACAGTCCTGCAGCACCTTTCCCTCAGCCCATGGCCTAGGTAGAAGCCTCCGCCGGCGCGGGCGGTTTGTGCGGCTAGCATTTAGGGTATCGAGCCAACCTTGGGGTTATCGCGCCCACCTATTTTTTGTCAGCAAGAGCAGGCACTTCGGCATGAGCGGATACAATGCGGTTTTCCCGTGGAGGTTGGATTTGTCCTTTTTTCGGGCATGCATTCTGGTTTTGTTCTTGTGCGCGATCCCCACATTTGCCGCACCCAGGTCTCGGATGAAACCCGCGAATCCCGAGCAACGCGCCGCGCACTACTTCCAATCGGTCCGCGGCAATCCTGAACTCCTCATGGCATTTTTGCGCGACCTGCCTAAGGGTGGCGATCTGCACAATCACCTGTCGGGAGCGGTTTATGCCGAGTCGTTCATTGACTATGCCGCCTCCGACGGGCTGTGCGTCGATCGCACGACTTCGCGCTTGATTGCGCCAACATGCGACGAGGGCTGCGACAGGTTCACGAACAAGCCGCCTATCGCCTGCGCATATCAGGATCACGTGCTCTACAACCAGATTGTCGACGCCTGGTCGATGCGTAACTGGGTTGTGGGCTCAGAATCCGGACATGATCACTTTTTTGCGACTTTCGACAAATTCGAGCTCGCCAGTCATCTCCATACTGGCGACATGCTGGCCGAAGCAGTATCACGAGCAGCCGAGGACCACGTGCAATATGTGGAGTTGATGCATACCGCCGATGACCGGGGTGCTGCCGACCTGGGCAGAAAAGCCGGCTGGAGGGAGAGCCTCAAGCAAATGCGCGAGAACCTCTTGGCTGGCGGCCTGGAAAACATCGTGGCCGCCACCCGGCGCAAGCTTGATTCCGACGAGTCCAAGATGCGCCGGCTTCTGAGGTGTGGGGGTTCCGAAGCCCATCCCGGGTGTGCCGTGACCGTCCGCTATCTTTACCAGGTGCTGCGCGGGCTGCCACCGGAGGAAGTGTTTGCGCAAATGGCGCTCGGCTTCGAATTGGCGCAAGCCGACGCCCGGTTTGTTGGGCTGAACCTTGTCATGCCGGAAGACTGGTATGTCCCCATGCACGACTTCGAGCTGCATATGCGCATGCTCGACTATCTGCACGAGGTTTATCCCCGGGTGCATATCGCTCTACATGCTGATGAACTTGCGCCGGGCATTGTTCCGCCCGAAGGACTGCGCTTTCATATACGAGACTCGATCGAACGCGGGCACGCGCAGCGAATCGGACATGGGGTAGCGGTGATGAACGAGAACGATCCCTTTGCGTTGCTCCGGGAGATGGCGCGGCGCGACGTTATGGTGGAAATCTGCCTGACCAGCAATGACCTGATCCTTGGCGTGGCGGGCGACCATCATCCTTTTTCTGCCTATCGCCGGTATGGTGTTCCCGTGGCCCTGGCAACCGACGACCAGGGCGTCTTGCGCTCGAATATGACGACCGAGTATGTGCGTGCCGCGGAAACATATCAACTTTCCTACGCCGATTTGAAAAGCCTGGCACGGCAAAGCTTGGAGCACAGCTTCCTGCCAGGCGCGAGTTTTTGGGCGGTAAGGGGCTTTCGCCCTGTTTCGTCCTGCGCAAGTGATCGTTCTCGACTGCAGTCCACCTGCAGACATTTCCTGGAGGCCAATGAGCGGGCACGTGAGCAGTCGAGGTTAGAGGCTGAGTTCGCCAAATTTGAAAGCAAGTTTTGAGCCGATCGGCAGCTCGCAAGCATTTCGATTCCGACGGCAGCGAGCGCTCAAGGCCAGGTAACAGCATCTTGATTATGGACACGACCGACGACTACACCCGGGCTGAATCTGCCGCCGGATTCCTGCTTTCGCAAACGTCCTTGCGACCGCGGGTGGGAATGGTTCTGGGCTCCGGTCTGGGCGGATTGGCCGATGACCTCAGGGAAGCGACGCGCGTCCCGTACTCCCAAATTCCCAATTTCCCTATCTCAACCGCCGTCGGCCATGCTGGACGGCTGGTAATCGGCCATGCCGGGAAGGTGCCGATCGCCGCCCTCGAGGGCAGGGTTCATTTATACGAAGGCTATTCGGCGCAACAAGTCGCGTTTCCCATTCGTGTTCTTGGCCGCATGGGAATTCGCGCGCTCATTCTGACCAACGCCGCCGGCGGGATCAATCTGAATTACAAACAGGGAGCTTTGGTGGTGGTCAGCGATCATATCAATCTGCAAGGTCACAATCCACTGGTCGGCGTGAATGATGATCGCTTCGGCCCACGATACCCAGACATGACTCAAGCCTACTCCATGGCCTATCGGCAGATGGCCCTAGACGAGGCACGCAAGCTGGGCTTGATGGTATACCAAGGCGTCTATGCTGCCATGCTTGGGCCCAGCTTCGAGACGCCGGCCGAGATTAGATTCCTGCGGACGATTGGGGCGGATCTGGTGGGTATGTCCACCATAGCGGAAGTTGTGGCTGCGCGCCACATGGGCCTGAAGGTGCTCGCCATTTCCTGCGTGACGAATATGGCAGCGGGCATCCTCGATCAGGTTTTAACTCACGAGGAGGTTTTAGAGACCGGCGAACGCGTTAAAGATGACTTCACTCGCCTGCTAAAGGCGATTGTGCCCCGCATTGCCGCTGATTGTGCTGGGTAGAGGGCGCTGGACTGGTGAAGAAAGTAAAGAAGCGCAGGGCTGCCTTTATGGATGCTTACGATACAATTACCAACTGGCTCACGGCTGTGCTGAAAGATTTTCCGAGGAGAGGCCGATGCACAAGAAAATTCCGATCCTGGTGGCTGGCTTGTTTACCGTTGTTTTTCTCCACGCCCAAAATGGCCAGTCTCATTTTGACGGGAAGACCTGGTGGGACTACGTCAAAGTTCTGGCCGATGACAACATGCAAGGCCGCGAGACGGGTAGCCCCGGTCTGCGCAAGGCAGAGGCATTCGTTGTCGGCCAGCTGAAGAAGAATGGCTTGCAACCGGAGGGCGTGAACGGCTTCTACCAACCGGTAAAGTTCGTCTCACGCCAGATCGTTGAGAAAGACTCGAGCGCGGCCCTGATCCGCAACGGGAAGCCGGAGCCTCTGAAACTGGGTGAGGATGCCATCCTCAGCACGCGCATCGATCTGGCCAGCCAAGTCGAGGCACCCCTGGTCTTCGTAGGTTACGGCCTGACCATTCCGGAAAAAAATTACGACGACCTCGCCGGCTTGGACCTAAATGGCAAAGTGGCGGTCATCTTATCCGGCTCCCCGGCCGAGATTCCAGGAGGTCTGGCCTCGCATTACCAGACAATGAAAGAACGGTGGAAGGCGCTTCGCAAAGCAGGTGCCGTGGGAGTGGTTTCTCTGCCCAATCCCGCCTCCATGGATCTTCCCTGGTCGCGCATCGCATTGAACCGCGCGCATCCCAGCATGGAGCTGGCTGGTGAGGAGTTTAAGGAAACCCAAGGCGAGAAGCTGTCGATGTTCTTCAATCCTGCCCACGCCGACAAGTTGTTCGAGGGGTCCGGGCACACGTTCCAGGAATTGGCCGACTTGAGCAAAGATCGCAAGCCGCTGCCGCATTTCCCGCTGCCCTTTTCCATCCAGGCAACCACCAAAATTGACAAAACTAACGTCGAGTCCGCAAACATCATCGCGCAGCTGCCGGGCAGCGACCCGCAACTTAAGAACGAGTACGTGGTTCTCTCTGCCCACGTTGACCATATTGGCATCGGCGAACCGATCAACGGCGACCGCATCTACAACGGCGCCATGGACAACGCCTCCGGCAGCGCTGTGCTGCTGGATGTGGCCGCGTCACTTAAGAAGAATCCGGCTAATCTGAGGCGCTCCCTGCTTTTTGTGTTTGTGACCGGAGAGGAGAAGGGCTTGCTCGGTTCAAAATTTTTCGCCGCGCATCCCACGGTTGATCCCAAATCCATGGTGGCGGACATCAACATAGATATGTTTCTGCCGATCATGCCGTTGAAGACCTTGACGGTCTATGGTCTGGACGAATCCGATCTCGGCGACCTGGCGCGCACTTCCGCCCAGGAGTATGGGATTCGGGTGCAACCTGATCCTGAGCCTCTGCGCAATGTATTCATTCGCAGCGACCAATATAACTTCATCGTGCACGGTATTCCGGCTCTGATGATGGATGTGGCCGCGACCACGGACGAGCAGATGCAGGCGCGCAAAGAATGGCTCACACATCGTTATCACGCCCCGTCGGATGACCTCGAGCAACCGGTAGACCTAGCGGCGGCCGCCGGGTACGAAGAAATCGTGCGCACGCTGATGATCAAAGTCGCGGATGACAATCAACGCCCCGAGTGGAAGCAGAACAGTTTTTTCCGCCGCTATGCTCAGAGTGCGGGTGATTAGCTGACCGGTTCTGTAGTAACCGATAAGCACCGAGGAAACGATCGCTTCCGCGGATCCGTCTTCTTGAGCTCGCTTTACCGCCAGAATGTGATGCCGCGAATATAATCCCTGGCAGCTGCGACCTGAGTCAGGAGGAAGTGTTATGGTCATCCCCGAGAAGTACCGTGATCTTTTCAACAAGCGCGCCTTTGCCGCGCTTACAACTCTTATGCCCGACGGAAGTCCCCAGACCACGCCTGTGTGGGTCGACACGGATGGCGAGTACGTGATTTTCAACTCGGCTAAAGGCCGCCAGAAGGACCGCAACGTGCGCCGCGATCCGCGCGTCGCTCTGGCTATCGTCGATCCCGATAATCCCTATCGCTACCTCGAAGTACGCGGTAAGGTTGCCGAGATCACCGAACAGGGTGCCGACGCTCACATCGATAAGATGGCGAAGAAATATCTCGGCCAGGACAAATATCCCTACCGGCAGGCCAGCGAGGTGCGTGTCATATACAAGATCAGGCCCGAGCACGCCACTACCATGGGCTAGGCGCTGAGCCATTTCTAAAAGGGGGAGCATAATATCCGCGAATATCACTTGTGTCTGGTGGGGTTCGGGAAGGTAAACCAACGGCTAGTCCACCTCCTGGAACAGCGTCGCACCAGCTTAGGAGATCAGTACGGCATTACCTGGCGGATCACCGGCGTAGCTACGCGTCGCATGGGGTGGCGGGTGGCGCCGGAGGGATTTGACCCTGGCGTACTGGCTGAGACCGGGGGCCCGGGCCCAGCCGATCAGAGGCACGCCTCGAACGTTCGCGAGTGGCTGCAGGCAGCGCGGGCCGACGTGTTGTTCGAAGCCTCTTCCTTGAACGCCACGACCGGCCAGCCGGCGGTAGATCACATTCGCGCGGCCCTGGAGCTAGGGGCGCACGCCATTACCGCCAATAAGGGACCACTCATTCATGCCTATAAGGAATTACGCGACTTGGCCGCCAGACAAGGCCGGTGTTTCCTGTTCGAATCCACGGTCATGGATGGTGCCCCTATCTTCTCGATGTTTCGTGAAAATCTTCCAACCTTACGTGTAAACGGGTTTCGAGGAATTCTCAACTCGACCACAAATGTGATTTTGACCGCAATGGAAGAAGGGCACAGTTTCCGAGAATCTCTGAAGAAAGCGCAAGAGATCGGCGTAGCGGAGAATGATGTGAGCGACGACATCGAAGGCTGGGACGCCGCCGTTAAAGTAGCGGCTTTGGCAGGGGTAGTCATGGGAGTTCCGCTGGACGTTCAGAAAATCGAACGTCAAGGAATTGGCGGCTTATCAGGGGAGACCGTCCGAGCGGCACGCGCTGCGGGACATCCCTACAAGCTGGTGTGCCGTGCCTCTCGACGTGGCGGCAGGGTAGATGCCAGGGTGGGTCCCGAGCGGGTTCCGCTCACAGATCCCCTGGCGCACGTCGCGGGAACGTCATCCGTAGTGTATTTTGAAACGGACATATTTCCCGGCCTGGCAATCATGGAACTCAATCCCGGGCTGGATGCAACAGCCTACGGTATGCTGGCAGATTTCCTAAGGGCGGTTGCGAGGTAGTAAGGTGCCGATTTTTGTCGTCCCCAAATTGGGCTTGCCATGCTGAAGATCGAAAACGAAGCTGCCGCCACGCTGGATGTTGCTTGGGCTCGCGCCCAATTTCCTTCGCTTTTCGAAATCGTGAATGGTCATCCTGCGGCTTTCCTCGATGGTCCGGGGGGAACCCAGGTGCCGCAGAGAGTGATCGACGCGATTAGCGGGTATCTCAAGCAGTCCAATGCAAATACCGGCGGCGCGTACGCCACCAGCCGGCGTACCGACAGCATGATCGCCGAAGCCCGCATCGCCATGGCCGATTTTCTGGGCTGTGACTCGGATGAGATTATCTTCGGCCCCAATATGACCACGTTGACGTATGCCCTGAGTCGGTCGATTGGCCGGCAGCTCGGGGCGGGCGACGAGATCGTTCTCACCCAACTCGACCACGATGCTGATATCTCCCCCTGGCGTGCGCTCGAAGAACGTGGGGTTACGATACGTTTCGTGGACATCGATGAGGCCGATTGTACTCTGGATATGACAGACCTGGTGCGCAAGGTCACCGGGCATACCCGCCTGTTGTCGATCGGCTATGCCTCGAATGCCGTGGGCACGATCAATCAGGTGAAAGAGGTCATCCGCATCGGGCATGATCGAGGTGCAATGGTCTTCGTCGATGCGGTCCACTATGGACCACACGGGTTCATCGACGTTCGCGAACTCGACTGCGATTTTCTTGCCTGTTCCACCTACAAATTCTTTGGTCCCCACATGGGCGTGCTCTATGGCAAGCGCGAGCACCTGAAGAGACTACAACCATACAAAGTCCGCGCCAATACCGATGCCATTCCGAACCGCTGGGAGTGGGGCACCCTAAATCACGAGTGCATCGCCGGAGTCGGCGCCTGTGTCGAGTACCTGGCTGACCTGGGGCGGCATGCCGACGTGAGCGCCTGCCGGCGCCGCGACGCGCTGCGGGCCGCCTACCAGGCGATTCAATCCTACGAACGCGGCCTGGCGGAGAGAATGATGCTGGGACTCAGGCAAATTCGAGGATTAACGCTCTATGGCATCGCCGATCCCAAACGCCTGGCGGAGCGCTGTCCCACATTCGCCGTGCGCATCTTGGGCCA